>JAPHUI010000439.1 GCA_026193755.1 Ignavibacteriaceae bacterium
ATAGAATTCCCTGCGATGCTTGGTTTTGCGTTGCTGATGAAACATGATGATTTGTAGCGAGATTATTTATGAATGCTTTTATTTCTTCAGCACCCATATCTTTCGGATGGCGTTTATTGTGGAAAAGCACAAACCGTTTAATCCAGTTTGTGTATGCGACTTCAGTTTTTCTGCTGTAATGTTTCGAACGAAGTTCTAAACGAACTTTGTCCATTAGCTTCAGCTCTGGCATTTTTTCCCCGAAGTAAGATTTAACTTATATAAACTTACTTCAAAATGATAATAGAATCAATCTCTTTTTCAGTAAAATTCGCTCATCACTTAGCTAATTTTTATATTTGCAAAGCAACAAACAGCGAGTGTTAAAAATGAAACGAGCATTAAAATTTTTCCTGTCTATTATGTTTTTTAATCTTGTAATTTTTCAATCTTTCAATTTTGTAATCCGGGCACAAACAATGAGCAAAGCATTCATCAACGGAAAGATTTATACAGTAAACGAAAAGCAGCCGTATGCAGAAGCAGTAGTAATTGAGGGGAATAAAATTATTTTTGCCGGATCAGAATCTGGTGCTCAGAAATTTATAAAGCCAAATACAGAAGTGATTGATCTTGAAGGAAAATTAATGCTGCCCGGTTTTAACGACAGTCATCTTCATTTTATTTCGGGTGGAAATTATTTATTGGGGATTAATCTGCGTCCGGCGCTTTCAAAAGAAAAATTCGTAAAAATAATTGAAGATTATATTAATAACAGAAGACTTCCGGATTCAGTATGGATAACCGGCGGCAGATGGGACCACGAGCTCTGGCCGGATAAATCTCTCCCGACTAAAGAATTGATTGACAGCATTTCACCTAACACTCCTGTTTTTGTAAGTAGGATTGACGGACATATGGGACTCGCAAATTCAAAAGCACTTGAGCTTGCAGGAATAACAAAATATACAAAAGATCCCGATGGCGGATTAATTGTTCGCGACTCCGAAACGGGAGAGCCGACAGGAATATTAAAAGATAATGCAATGGGTCTGGTCTTTAAAGTAATACCTCCGCCTTCACTTGAAGAAAATATTGAAGCAGCCCTTCGTGCGATTGAAGAAGCAAGAAAACTCGGAGTTACAAGTGTTCAGGATATGACTCAATTCGGAGAGCTCGATGCATATCAAAAAGTTATGGAAGACGGAAAATTAACTTGTAGAATTTATTCTATCTGGCCGATTGATAAGTATGAAACTATTGTTCGTGCCGGGGTCACTGTTGGGAATGAAAAGGGATTTATAAAACGTGGCGCATTAAAAGGCTATGCAGACGGTTCTCTCGGTGCAAGCACAGCATGGTTCTTTGAACCGTATGTTAATGACCCTTCCAATTACGGATTGCCAATGGATGTTGTTACAAATGGAAATCTTGAAAAGTGGGCTTTTGATGTAGACAGAAATCGTTTGCAGTTGTGTGTTCATGCAATTGGCGACAGAGCAAATGCTTTTATGCTCGATCTCTATCAAAGAATAAAAGAAGGAAATGCACCCTGGGACAGAAGATTTAGAATAGAACATGCTCAACATTTACGAAGAGACGACATATATCGCTTTGCCGAAATTGGAGTGATTGCTTCAGTTCAGCCGTATCATTGTATCGATGACGGAGTGTGGGCAGAGAAAAGAATCGGACCAGAAAGAATAAAGTCAACACACGTTTATCATTCATTAATTGAAAGCGGTGCCGTCGTAGCCTTCGGAACCGATTGGCCTGTTGCTCCATTAAATCCTCTTTTAGGAATTTATGCTGCCGTCACCCGCAGAACCGTGGATGGAAAAAACCCGGATGGATGGATTCCGGAAGAAAAAATTGCTGTAGAAGACGCAATAAAATGTTATACATTAAATGCAGCCTACGCTTCTTTCGAAGAAAAATTAAAAGGTAGTATTGAGGCAGGTAAGTTGGCAGATTTTGTTGTCTTGAGTAATGATATCCTGAACATTGATCCTGTTAAAATTAAAGATGTTGTTGTTGAGATGACAGTTTTTAACGGCGATATCGTTTATGAGAGAGAAAAATAGAACACATCTCACCTAGTTTTACCACCCCGTCCCTTCGGGCCACCCCTCCTCATTTGAGGAGGGGATTTTTTAATTTTATTCTAATAAAATTCTGAAGATATTTTATTTAAAACATTTTCAAGAGCGCGGAGTATTTCTACGTTTTCAAATCTTATAACTTTAATATTTAATCCATTTAAGTATAGGGTTCTTGCTTTATCGTATTTTTTAGTTTCTTTATCAAAGTGTGGTTCACCATTAAGTTCAACAACTAATCTTTCTTCCGGACAGTAGAAATCAACAATATAATTTCCAATACTATGCTGTCTACGAAATTTTCTTCCGTTTAATTGTTTTTGTTTCAAATGCTTCCATAAAAAAATTTCCGCTAGAGTAGAATCATTTCTTAGTTTCTTTCTTCTATATTCAAGTTCTTTTTTATTATGAATTTTCATACCTAAAAATATTTTTAATCCCCTCCTTGATTAAGGAGGGGTCTCCACTTTAGTGGAGGGGGTGGTTAAATTTAGCCAAAAACAATCGCAATCCACTCATCCATCTGTTCGATATGCTCTGTTCTAAAGCCAAGTGAGTGATACTTAGCCACAATATCTTTTTTATCTGATTCCAATAATCCTGCAAGAATAACTTTTCCGTTTTTCCGAAGTCTGCTTTTTATCTTCTCAGCGATTTCAATCAAAACATTTTTATGGATGTTTGCGAGTATCAAACCAAAATCATTCTCTTTAACGATATCAATCTCACCAGTTAAAACTTCAATTGAATTTTCTACTCCATTCAAAGAACAATTCTCTTTACAATTATCGAGACAGGTTTCATCAAAATCCACAGCCACAGCTTTTGCAGCATTAAGTTTAACAGAAGCAATTGACAATATCCCTGTCCCCGAACCAACATCAAGGACTTTCATTCCCTTTTTCACATACTTTTCTAATAATCTTAAAACTAATTTAGTCGATTGATGCTCACCCGTCCCAAAAGACATTTTGGGATCGATCGTCAAAACAATTTCATTTTCACTTCCTTCATATTTCCTAAAGGATGGTTTAATAACTATTCGATCTGAAACTCTTATCACTTCCCTGCTCTTTTCCCATAGCTCATTCCAGTTTTTATCTTCTAGTACTTCTTTTTCAATTCTAAATGAATTTATGAGATTGTCCTCTTTCAGTTTTTTTAAAGAGTCCTCAATCGCTTTGATCGAGATGTTTGAATCTTCCGCAGAAAATATTTTCAAATGGTTATCTTCTTCAATTAGTCCGGCAATATCGAATTCCCATAAAATTCCTGAAAGAAGATCAGCATTAAATGGTTCGCAGTAAATTTTGTAGACAAAAAAAATTTTCATTGACTTATTTCATTTTCTCAAATTCCTGTCACGACATTACAGGATAAATAGGTTTGTTCTGAATATTAAACAAAGGATGTTAAGATTCTGGACTCTCCAGACTTTGTCGGGATCGCCAGAATTACGATACTATTTTGATTGTCGTCATTCCGGCTTGTCCTGTCATTCCGGCTTGTCCGGAATCTAATCGTCATTTAAACTCTGTAAGCAGAATACATATCTTATCCTGGAAATTTCTTGCTTTAGAATACTGTTCAACAAAATTTTGTATAAGTATTGAAAATGCCAGCAGATGACCGTTCTTTGAAGTTACGTAACCTGAAAGATTACTGACTCCTTTTAGCGTCCCTGTTTTTGCGTGAACATTACCTTCAACCGGAGAAATTTTCATTCGTTTCTTTAAAGTTCCATCAACACCAGCTATTGCAAGAGAATTGTAAAAAGTATCGAACAAATCTTTTCTCTCATAATAAATATACTTCAGTGCTTCCAGCAGAAGTTTAGCGGAGACAAGATTGTAATGCGATACACCTGAACCGTCTGCGATAAAATAATCATCTGAATTCAAATTGAGTGAATCGATTAATTCTTTTATAGCAGCGAGTCCGTTAACAGCACTTGCCGGTGCACCCGAATCTTTAAGAGCAATAGCATACACTATCATTTCAGCATTAAGGTTATCACTCTCTTTGTTTAAATCTGAAAGGACCGTATCAATATCTCTGTCTATAGAAGCCAGGTAAACTGAATTCTCTTTTAATTTTTGAAGGTCAATTCCATCATCTACCTTTATTCCCGCATTCTCAAGATGTTCTTTAAATAAAGTTAGAAAATATTTTTCTGGATAAAGAAGATTTAGTTCTTCAGTATTTGCAGAAGAATCAATGCATGCAGACTTACGTACTTCACCATCAATTATAATAGTGTTGGTTCTGTTCACCCAATCACGTGTGATTGTAAAATTATCTGAAGAACTCGCTGGAACTGTA
>JAPHUI010000043.1 GCA_026193755.1 Ignavibacteriaceae bacterium
ATCCGTCTTTACAATGTTATTTATGATGTAATAAACGAAGTTAAATCTGCTCTGGAAGGATTACTTTCTCCAATTATTTCTGAGGAAGTCACTGCTACACTTGAAGTTAGAGATATATTTAAAGTACCCAAATTCGGAACTGTGGCCGGATGCTATGTTCTTGAAGGAAAGATAATGCGAAGTAATAAAATCAGGCTGGTTAGAGAAGGTATTGTAATTTATGAAGGAGACATTGGCAGCTTGAAAAGATTTAAAGATGACATAAGAGAGGTTGATTCAGGTTATGAATGTGGATTGAATATTGCCAATTACAATGATGTAAAAATTGGCGACATTATAGAATCTTATAAATTTATTGAAACTAAAAAAACTTTGTCCTGATAAATAGTATTCTAATAATATCGATTAAGAAACCATGTCTTCACACAGAGTAGATAAAGTTGAGCAGTTAATTAAAGAACAAATAAGTTACATTCTTCTTTATAAAATGCAGGACGAAGAACTTGGTTTTATTACAGTAACGGATGTAAAAGTAAGCGCCGATTTAAAAATTGCCAAGATTTATCTTTCAGTTCTTCAGAAAGAAAGAAGAGATTTTGTGCTTAACAGGATGAACCTGAGACTTGGACATATAAGAACTGAACTTGCTCACAGGATAAGGATTAAGTTTGTGCCCGAGTTGAAATTCTTTATTGATGATACACTTGATTACGTTGAAAAGATCGAAGGATTGATTAATGAAGTTCACAAGCAGAATAATAACAAACCAGACAAATGATCTTTTCGATGCAGATTTCTCCGAAGGAGAAATAATTCTTATTGACAAACCTTCCGGACCCACTTCTTTCCAGGTTGTAAATAAGGTAAGAAAAATTACTGGGGTAAAGAAAGTAGGTCATTCTGGAACGCTTGACCCTTTGGCCAGCGGATTAGTAATTGTTTGTACAGGAAAAAAAACTAAAGAGATGGATCGTTTCATAAATTTAGATAAGACATATACCGGCATTATCAGATTGGGTTTAAGTTCCCCATCGATGGATACAGAAACTGAATGTTCAGAATACCCATTACCCGAAGATCTGGATGAACGAAAAATTCTTAATGCACGGGAAAAATTTTTAGGAGAGATTGAACAGACTCCGCCAATGTATTCCGCTGTAAAAATTAAAGGGAAAAAACTTTACAATTTAGCAAGAAAAGGTAAATCTGTTGAAAGGAAGCCCAGAAAAGTATTCATCAGCAAATTTGATATTGAAAAAGTTGATCTCCCGGATATTTATTTTCATATCACTTGTTCGAAAGGAACATACATAAGAGCTATTGCTGATGATCTCGGGAAAGAACTTAACTGTGGAGGTGTTTTGTATAAATTACGAAGAGAGAAAATAGGTGAATTCAATGTTAAAAATGCATTGACAATCGAACAATTAACAGCACGAATATTAAGTTCAGATAAATTTTTCCATTAATAATGTTAGTACCAAAACAGTAAAAAACTTTTATTTAGAAATGGATTATTTTAAATTTGGATTCTTTTTGCGACTCTATTTAAGATGAAGATAATAAAGGACTTAAGGGAAGTTGAGCGTGATGAAAAAACCGTGATTACGCTGGGAACATTCGATGGGCTACATCTTGGGCACCAGCGAATTGTTGATTTGGTATTGCAAAAATCCAGACAATCTGGTTGGAGAAATTTTCTTATTACATTCGATCCGCATCCAAGGAAAATTGTTCCCGGCAGAAATGATGTTAAACTTTTAAGTACCATGGAAGAGAAGGAATTGATTTTAGAAGAGCTTGGATTAGAAAATCTTTTTATAGTAAAATTTACAAATGAATTTTCAAAGCAGACCCCGGAACAATTTGTCGAAAAATTTCTTGTTAATGGTATTGGTCTTAAAGAAATAGTGATTGGGTATGATCATCATTTTGGAAAAGGAAGAGACGGCAACTTTGAGCTTCTTCAAAAGATGGGTGAGAAATTTAATTTTACCGTAGATGTGGTTCCCGAATTTATGATGGAAGGAGAAACGGTAAGCAGCACAAAAATAAGAAATGCTTTGCTTGCAGGTGATGTTGTAAAAGCAAACAAAATGCTCGGCAGGTTTTATTCCTTCAAAGGGAAAATAGTTAAAGGAGATGACAGAGGTAAAGATCTGGGTTTCCCTACAGCTAATCTTTCAATTGAAAATGAAGATAAATTAATTCCAGCAAATGGTATTTATGCTTGTGAATGCATCATTGATGGCGAAAAATATTATGGGCTTCTCAGTCTTGGCAGCAGACCAACTTTTTATACTGATGGGAAAATAATTCCGGAGTTTTACATCTTCGATTTCAATAAAGATATTTATGGGGAAATGCTGGAGGTTTATTTAGTTGAGAAAATAAGAGATGAGGAGAGGTTTAACTCTGTAGATGAGTTAATTGCCCGAA
>JAPHUI010000004.1 GCA_026193755.1 Ignavibacteriaceae bacterium
AAGTTCCCAGTTTTGTCCTGCATTAGTTGTTCTAAAAATAGCGTTACTCGATCCACTAATGAATCCAACGTTGGATGAAGTAAAGAAAACAGATTGCAAACCGTAGTTTTCCGGTACATAAAGAAATTGCCAGCTCGCACCTGCATCGGTTGTTTTTATCATAGTACTGTTATGAAGTCCCACCGCATAACCCATAGAATTATCCGTAAAGAAAACGTCTGTTAAATCTTCAGTTGTTGGAGTAGTCAGAGTATTCCAGGTTTCTCCGCCGTCAGTTGTCTTGAAACACGAACCTCCTGCGCCGACAGCATAACCAGTCTGATTATCTGTAAAGAAGCAACTCGCAAAGTTCACATCGGTAAACGAAGATTTTATGTTGTTCCATGTTCCGCCTGCATCACTTGTTAAATATACATTTCCTATGTCTCCAACAACACAACCATCGTTATTATTCGTAAAGTAAATTGATCTGTTATCAGGCTCAGATTGATCAAAAGTATATGTCCAGTTTGTACCCCCATCCGTTGTTTTCATTATAAGACCAAACACACCTGCTGCAAAACCATAATCATTATCTGTAAAATAAATTGAATAAATATTCATTGAGCTCCATTCATATATTTGCGTCCAACTTAACCCTGAATCTGTGGTTTTATAAATTGATCCGTCACGACCAGAAGCATATCCGATAGTAGAACTGGGAAAATGAATTGAGTAGATGTGATTAAGACTTGATGCAACGACGTTCCAGGAAGAGCCACCATCTGTTGTCTTTAAAATATCGTTTGCTGCGGCAACATATCCTGTGTTTGCATCTGTAAAGAAAACCGATCGCTGTTGAGCTGTTTCACCGGATGGAACCAATACCCAGTTACTACCACCATTAGTTGTTTTTAGTATTTGCCCTGATTCACAGACAGCAATTCCGTTATTCACACTGGTAAAAAATATAGAGAAAACCTGTCCGTCAATTGTTGGATCCTGCTCAAACCAGGTTTCTCCGCCGTTAGTTGTGTGAATAATTTTGCATTGATTACCTAAAAGCAAATAAGTTCCTCCGCCTGCCCAGCCATTGTTTTCATCTATAAAAAAAATCGTATTAAGCGTGTATTGGTATCCTGTTCTCTGAACTACCCATGTTGAACCTGCATCGGTTGTTTTTAAAACAGATGCATAAGCTCCGCAAGCATAACCAACATTTGTAGTGGGAAACATTACTGAATACTGATCAATCAAATGGGGTGTCGGATTTAACCAGAACCATCCTGTTTGTTGTGCGAGTAAATCAATTGTAAAGAAAATGAAAATGATAAACAGAATTTGAAATAACTTTTTCACTTTTATCCTTTTTATTATTTGATGAGCAACATTTTTTTGGTTTGAAAAGATTTCCCGTTACTCAATTGATAGAAATATACTCCACTTGAAAAGTTGTTCGCATTCCATTCGACCTCATATATTCCGTTTGTTAACTCTTTGTCCAATAGTACCTCTACTTCTTCACCCAATGCATTATAAATTTTAAGCGTTATGTAACTTGTGGAAGGCAGTGAAAACTTAATCGTTGTGTTCGGATTGAATGGGTTAGGGTAATTCTGGAAAACCTGAAACTTAACAGGAACTGTTTCATCCTCAACAGATACTACTCCGGTAAAATTAAACAGATCAACACCGAATTCTATTGGATTTATATAGACTATCTTTACAACATCTCCAATAGTAAACGTAGACAAATAAAATACCTCATTCCAGGTTGCATTTTCAGCAACTAGCTGAGAAGTTTCATCAATAACATCGGGACTATATGGAGTGTTCACTAACCATAAATATTCTCTGTTTGTCGTATTCCAGACTGCACCACCATTTACCGTAGGGTCCCCCGATCTATCCCAGAACAACGCGTTTACTTGTTCGCCGGTGTTAGTGTTCCATACCTCGAAAGGAATTCTTACAGTAAATCGTTGATCAAAGCCAGGATTGGGGTTAAGTGGATGATCTGCTAAGTCGTATCCGCTTGCACCGAACAGTGTAATTATGGAACCACCACTTTTTGTAATTGTAAGAGTATTGCCATTAATTACTGTATCCTCAAGAATACCAGTCCATCTGAATTCATAATCTTGCTTTAAAACGGTTATATCAGATGTTCCGCCAGCTCCTCCATAATAAGGTAATGAAGTATTTGCATAGCCATCAGAAAAACCAAAAAGAGTAAAATCACATACCGTATAATTATCTCCAAACCACCAAACGTTACTTTCAGAGTAAGTTAATTCTGTTCCATTTACTTTCACGCTTCCTATAGTTGTAAGATCATAACTGGCGTCAACAGAAATTCTAAATCCTTCAACAACAGGATCGCCAACATATTCACCTGTATAAATGTCATATCCCATAATGACAGTTTGGTGCTTTAAAACAGTATCCTGAGTACTAATATTTTTAAGATTCCATTCATTTTGAGTCTTAGTTGCATACCCAATAGCATAAATTTGTGTAGAACCTTCTGAGTTTACAATTCCTCCGGAGTATCCATCATCGTAAATAATCCAATCAACATTTAGTGGGGGTTGAAAAGATGAAATGATTAATGACCATTCTTCACCTCCTACAAAAACTCCGTTACCTGTTGGAGGTCCATTCACAATTCCAAAATTCACTGTGTTACCGACTATCTCGGGATAAACCCATCCATTTCCAGCTTCAAATGAATCGGCTTCAATTACTGTTATTCCTGCAGGAAATGTCATTGAAATACCATCAGCAAAATTGTAATCAGGGCTTACGAGATTTAAGTAGCACATCAATTCGATTTCTCCCGCCGCAGGTCCATAAACAGCAGCCATATCAATCGTGGAGCCGGTTAACGTATCTGTTCCAGATGGATTGTCGTTTGGTTTTCCTGGTGGAATAGGTATCCACTCACCAAATTCATTCCGATAATAAGCTTGCTGATGAAAGAATACTTCATAGTCATTACCAGTTAATTGTGTAGGATCTTCAACTGCAACGTATACATTAGCATCTGCATCACCGGACGAATGAATGACAGGTATCGAGTCGCTAAGACTAGCTTCAACAAGTGGATTAGTAAAATTCTTTCCTGACTTAATAGGGAATAAATCAATCGAACAGAACAGAATTAAACCAATTGATAAAATTTTTAGTTTCATTTTCTACTCCTGATTATTATTCAATAAGAATCATTTTTTTAGTCCCGCTAGGGCGGGATTTGAGTTCAGCATAACCGAACTTCAATTTCTATTTTAATAGCAACATCTTCTTTGTCTCTACGAACCCTTCTGTCTTTAGTTGATAGAAATAAATCCCACTTGGTAAACCGCTTGCATTCCATTCAACCTTATATGTTCCCATAGTCAATTCTTTATTTAACAACTCCGCTACTTCTTCTCCAAGTGTATTGTAAATTGTTAATGTTGTATAACCTGAAGTGGGAATTGAAAATTTTATTGTTGTACTCGGGTTGAATGGGTTTGGGTAGTTTTGATAGAGAACGAACTCTTCAGGCAAAGTTTCTTCTTCTGAAACACCAACCGGATTTGTTGTGTTATAAAAAAGAAAATTTCCTTGATTCTGGTCCCAATTGGTAATCCCCATATCCAAATCCCAGGAGACTAAAGCTTCTATAGTTACTTCAACTCCTGAACTTGGTGCACTCGCAAGAATTACCCAGCCGCTTTCTAAATCATAACAGTATTCATTAAACTGGAGCGTATCAGCGCCTACTATTACCCTGTTTATTTCCTGCAGTGGAGTTCGGGGAAAATAGTATAATTTTCTCGGAGTATCATTAATAAAAATTTTCTGAACTTGCTGATCAGCGTCTTTGTCAACATCTACGCAAACAATTACTTCAACAACACTGGTACTTGTAGAAGTATACTGTGGATTGAGAGAAAATGTACCTCCATTATTTAAAAAGATTCTAC
>JAPHUI010000440.1 GCA_026193755.1 Ignavibacteriaceae bacterium
AATCAAATGTTTGAAAATAAATTATCATCCAATAATGATGGAGGAAATAAATGACCGGAGTAATTATTTTGCTGGTCGTAATAGCTGTAGTTGTGCTTTTTGTAATCTCAATGTACAACTCGCTTATCCAGCTGAGAAACCGCGTTAAGAATGCCTGGTCTCAGATTGATGTTCAATTAAAAAGAAGACACGATTTGATACCGAACCTGATTGAGACCGTAAGAGGCTATATGAAACACGAACGCGAAATTATGGAGAACATAACAAAGTACCGTAGCCAGGCAATGGATGCGAAAACAGTCGGTGAAAAAGCCCAGGCAGAAGGATTATTGAGCGGCGCGTTAGGACAGCTGCGTGTACAGGTTGAAAATTATCCTGACTTAAAAGCAAACCAGAATTTCCTGGCGTTGCAGGAAGAGTTAACCTCTACAGAAAATAAAATTTCATTTTCTCGCCAAAGTTATAATGATCAGGTACTTTTTTACAACAACAAGATTCAGATGTTTCCATCGAACATAATTGCCGGAATGTTCAACTTTAAGGCAGAGGAATTCTTTGAGGTAGAAGATGAAAAAGAAAGAGCCGTTCCTAAAGTTGACTTCTCAGCTCAGTCTTAAAATTCTTTTATTTCTATGATAATGTGGGAACTTATACAAGCTAACAAGCGAAAATCTATCGTCCTTTTCATTTCGCTTGGTATGACCTTATTACTTCTGGGGTATTTCTTCGGTGGGGCGTATTATCCAGATGGTGGTGGTTATATCGGGATTTTCTTCGCTCTTATTATTTGGGGAATTCTTTCTTTGATCAGTTATTTCAGCGGCAGTAAAATTCTTCTCGCAGTCAGT
The DNA here is from genome assembly GCA_026193755.1 of Ignavibacteriaceae bacterium. Taxonomy (GTDB): domain Bacteria; phylum Bacteroidota; class Ignavibacteria; order Ignavibacteriales; family Ignavibacteriaceae; genus IGN2. The sequence continues at coordinate 849 of JAPHUI010000440.1, forward strand.
GGTGCAAAGGAAGTTACAAAAGAAGTTCATCCGCAACTTTTTAATGTTGTTGAAGAAATGAAAATTTCAGCCGGACTTCCGAAGATGCCGAAGATTTACATCATTAACGAAGCTGCACCAAATGCATTTGCTACCGGAATAAAACCTGAAGAGAGCGCTGTAGCAGTTACAGCAGGATTACTAGCCCGCTTGAACAGGGATGAATTGCAGGGTGTTATTGCTCACGAAGTTTCCCATATTGTCAATCGTGATGTCTTGTTTGTAACCTTTGCAGGAATTATGCTAGGTAGCATTGTACTCATTTCAGAAATTTTCCTAAGGAGTCTTTGGTTTAGCGGTGGTGGAAGATATAGCTCAAGATCTTCGAAGAGTAGCGGGCAAGGACAAATGATTATCATGATTATAGCAATAGTATTTGCAATCCTTGCTCCAATATTGGCGCAGCTACTATACTTTGCTATTTCACGAAAACGAGAATATTTAGCAGATGCTTCCGCCGTACGTTATACTAGATACCCGGAAGGATTAGCTTCAGCTCTGGAAAAAATTTCTGACACATCAATTGATCTCAAATCTGCAAACAAAGTTACCGCACCGATGTACATAATTAATCCGCTTAAACCTAAAGGAATGAAACTTTCTGATTTAACGAGCACTCATCCTCCGACATCTGAAAGGATCCGAATTTTGAGAAGCATTTCAGGTGGTGCAAATTATGTTAATTATCAGAGTGCATTTAATAATGTAAAACATGCTAAAAGCACAATCATTCCATCCTCTGGCTTGACCGATAATACTCAAATTGCTTTAAAAGAAATGGCTGCTGTTCCAATCGTATTGGGAGTAAGCAAACAAAACAAACGAGATACAGGGGATATAATGATGAAAGTAAATAAATACTCTTTCATTGATTGCAAGTGCGGATTGAAGATTAAAATTCCACCGGATTTCAAAAAAAATGAATTATTTTGTCCAAGATGTGGCAGACTTCATAAGTTAGAGCAATAAATTTTTAGTTCTTTTTTCATCTCGATATTCAGTCTTTAATTTCCCTTCCCAAATCATAAATAGTATCTTACTCTAAATAGTTGCTTTATAAAATTCTCAATATTGCCAACATTATTTAGTTTGATTTTCACAATTAAGAGATGTTTTGCAATTGTCAAATAATGTATTGAGGATATCGATTGAAAATCAAATTTTTTAAGCACTTTTTTAACCCCCAAATTATTTTTGATTAGCAACTGTTTGGTACGATTTTACCCATAAATATATAGAGTTCTATTGAAGAAATCTAAAAGAATGGGGTTGTAATGGGAGACATAAATCGTCGAAATTTCCTTAAAACTCTGGGAGTAGTTGGAGCCTCAGCTTCCGGAATTCCAAT
>JAPHUI010000079.1 GCA_026193755.1 Ignavibacteriaceae bacterium
CTTCCGGATCTACCAGGAATATTGAGTTACATTTAGAATTGTTGCATTTAGCGAAGTGCCACTTAACAGTATCTTTAGTTTCGATAACGCTCTCCACAATATTTATGACTCCAATGTAGTAAGTTCAAAATTAAAAGTCCACTAATAAATTTTTCTCTCAAAATATTTTTTGCAATCTATATTTTCTTTTCAGAGAAAAGAAACTTAGAGGAATCGTCCGGTTGAAAAAATCCATATCTTTGTACTTGAAAATTCTATCCACTTAAATGCGTTAATGGAGCAAATATGAACAAAATTGCAGGCTTTAAAGCTTATGATATTAGGGGAAAAGTTTCTTCTGAACTGAATACCGATTTGGCATACAAAATTGGGAGAGCATATTCAAAACTTATAAAAGCAAAGAAAGTAGTCGTAGGTTATGATATTAGAAAATCATCAATTGAAATTTGTAAAGCTTTGACGAGTGGATTAACTGATAGCGGTGTTGATGTAATTGATATCGGACTTTGCGGAACTGAAATGATTTATTTTTCAACTCCATTCTTTGATGCCGATGGTGGAATTATGATTACTGCAAGCCACAATCCTCCGGAATACAACGGAATGAAGTTCATCAAAAAAGGTTCCGTTCCGGTTGGATATGATTCCGGTCTTAATGAAGTTGAAAAGATGATTGTAAATAATGACTTTGAAGAAATCAGCAAGACCAAAGGAACGGTTACTAAAAAGGATATTATGAACGACTTCATTAATCATCTGTCAAAATTCTATGATCCAAAAAATATTGATCCTATTAAAGTGGTGGTGAATGCCGGCAATGGTTGTGCGGGACTTGCTCTTGAAGCACTTGAACCAAAGCTGCCGATAAAGATGATAAAGATGTTCAACAATCCCGATGGGAATTTTCCAAATGGAGTTCCAAATCCTATGCTGGAAGAGAACAGAAAATTGACCATTGATGTTATTAAAAAAGAAAAATCAAATCTTGGTGTTGCCTGGGATGGTGATTACGACCGATGTTTCTTTTTTGATGAAAAAGGAAATTTTATAGAAGGTTATTATATAGTTGGACTTCTTGCCAAATCGATATTGAAAAAACAACCGGGAGAAAAAATTGTTCACGACCCAAGATTAGTCTGGAACACTATTGAAATTGTAGAAAAGGCTGGCGGAAAAGCAGTTGTTTCAAAAAGCGGACACGCATTCATCAAACAGAAAATGAGAGAAGTTAATGCTATTTATGGCGGAGAGATGTCTGCTCATCATTACTTCAGAGAAAATGCTTACAGCGACAGCGGGATGATTCCATTCCTTTTAATTCTTCAGTTGATGTCTGAAGAAAAGAAAACCCTTTCTCAGTTAGTTGATGAAATGATAGTAGATTACCCTTGTTCGGGTGAAATAAACTCTACGATTGATGATCCTGCAGGAAAAATAAAAGAAATAGAGAAGAAATATTCCGATGGAAAAATTGATGAACTAGATGGTATTTCTATTGAGTATCCAAACTGGAGATTTAATTTGAGAATGAGTAATACAGAACCAATCTTGCGGCTGAATGTTGAAAGCCGTCACGATGAAAAACTTATGAAAGAAAAAACGGAAGAGTTGTTAAAATTGATTAGAGGATAAGTAGTCATTCTGAACCTGCCTTGCCGTCAGGCAGGATTGTTTCAGAATCTTTTTTATACTTTTGGCTTTTAGTAATGATCAAAATTATTGAGAAAATATTTTATCTTAGTCATGTACTTGTACTCTTGCTATTACTTGTGCAGTGCGATACAGATGAACCGCCAACTAATAGTGCTCTTTCATTAAAACTTGAAGATGTTTCCTGCACAGAAGCCTGGATAACTTTAACTACCACAAATCTCCAACTACCTTCAACAATAATTTTAAAACAAAATAACCAAACCATAAGCACTATAAATCTGATTAAGCGAGATACACTACTCTATGTTGATTCGCTCTTACCAAACCAAACTTATGACTTCCAATCAATCATTCAATCAATCAATCTATCCAGCAACGAACTTAGCGTTACAACAATAGACACAACCAGCCATAACTTTACTTGGCAAACGTGGACTTTTGGTGAGCACGATGCTAGTTTTCTATGGGATGTGGCAATCTTAGATGAAAACAATATTTTTGCAGTTGGTGAGATATACCTGAATGACACTCTGGGGCAACCTGATCCACATCCTTACAATTTAGTGGTTTGGAACGGAAGCAAATGGGAATTGTTAAAGCTTACTTATCAGGGGATTCCGCCAGTAATTCATTCTGTTTTTGTAATTAATTATCAAGATGTATGGTTTGATCCTTGGTTTCATTGGGATGGACAAAACTTTCAAGAACTTCCAATTGATCCTGTTTTTATAGGCGTTGGGATTAACAGGATTTGGGGGAATGATGATGGTATTTACGTTGTTGGAAATGATGGATTTATTGCCTATAAAACTGTAAATGGAGGTTGGAATAGGATTTTCAGTGGTACAGAAACAAGAATAAATGATGTTTGCGGAATTACTACAAGTCAAAACGAGACTGTACTATACTGTCCTGTATCTTCATTCTTTGTTCCCGGAGATAAGAAGATATTAAAGATTACAGATGGTAAGGTTGACTCCGTTTACAGAAACAGAGATGTTAGACTCTATTCAGCCTGGGCAGTAAATGAAAATATCTTATATGTGTGTGGTGAAGGTGTATATGTAAACAAGTTTGGGACGTGGGACGAAATAGACTTATACCCGGTAGGAACAAATTCTGTAAGAGGTAACGACATAAATGATATTTTTGTTGTAGGAGACTATGGAACAATTTTTCACTTCAACGGGATAAGCTGGCAGATGCTCAGTACACCAAATAATAAAGGTTACTCTAAAGTAGCAGTAAGCAGAAATATCGTAGCAATCTGCGGAAACTATCAAGGACAAGGTTTAATTGAGATTGGTATCAGAAATTAATTTATCTCCACCTCAACTGTAAACGGCACTTTTAGTTTTTCCCATTCAAGTCTTACGACGGCTGTGTTATCAGAGGTTTTTGTAATTGTGTAAGCAAGCCACTCCTGCCAGCAGGAATTGTCTGTTTCCGGAGCAACTTCAACACGCAGTACGTCTTCTGCATCGTTATATTCAAATGCACCCCACTGATCAGCTACTTTATTAAAAATTATAGTCCACTTATCTTTAGTCGGAATAGTAAAAAAGCCGTAACTGCCTGCTTTCAATTTTTTACCATTTATTTTCACATCAGTATTAAAAGTAATTTTGGTAGCTTCGTTTGCACCGGCACGCCATACTGCATTGTAAGGAACCAATCCTCCCCATATTGTTCTACCTTTTACACCGGGTCTGCTGTAAACAATAGTAACATCCGTAAAGCCGACTGTTTGCATAACCGTTGCCTTGGGGCTTATTCTTACTTCCTCTTTCTTTTGGGAGTAACCATCAACTGAAATAATTCCAATTAATAAAATTGCTAAAAGCAATGTGCTTAAAGAAAATGTTTTTGCAAAATGTTTCATATTAAATCCTGATTATATAATTAAGTTTTTATTTTCAATTTACTGATAATTTTTTCATTTCATCAATTACTGTATTAATCTCTTGTTTCGTATTGTAGAAATGTGGTGCAAATCTAATATATCCTTCACGTAACGAGCAAATTATTTTTTTCTGGCTTAAATAATCAAAAATTTCTTTTGCATTTACACTTTTTGGGAATCCATCTTTTAGGGAAAAGCTAACTATTCCTGACAAATGCTTTTCAGGTTGCGATAGAAGCGGTGATTTATAACCAATTGAAGCCAGCTGTTCAATGAAATATTTTGAGTTGCTCAACACCTGTTTTTCAATTTCATCAAAACCAAACTCCTTTAAAAATTTCATTGATGAATTAAACGCATAAATACCAAGGTTATTCAAAGTACCCGGCTGGAATCTTTCAGCAGTTTCTTTTGTAGTAAGATCGAAGTTTAGTAAGTCCCAAGCATCATTTACAGCCAGCCAACCTATAGGTGCAGTTTTCATTTTATCTTGCAATTCTTTTCTAACATAAATAAAAGCTAATCCCTGCAAACCCAAAAGCCATTTTTGAGTTCCGGAGGCAAGAAAATCAATGTTACACTTTTCAATATCTAATCTGACTGCACCTAATCCTTGTATTGCATCAACAGAAAAAATGATTCCGTGTTCCTTGCAGGCTTTACCAATTTTTTCCAGATCAACTCTGTAACCGGATAGAAACTGCACAAAGCTTATTGAGATTAATTTTGTATCTGGTTTTATAGCATCTATCACTTCTTCCGCAGTTACAATTCCATTTTTAGATTTTATAAAATCAACTTCAACTCCTTTTTCTTTTAGCTGAAGGAATGGATAAACATTCGCAGGAAATTCAACATCATTTAAGATTATTCTATCGCCGGATTTCCAATTAATTCCCTGTGCAAGCCAGATAATTCCGTTGGTTGTATTATCGAGGAAAGCTATTCTATCCCCTTCGCAATTAATCATTTCACCAATCATCGTTTTTGTTTCATCTGCAACATCTTTAAAGGCGTAATAATCATCAATTTTCTCTTCACTTCGTTCTGTCAGGAAAGCTTCTATTCTTTCTTTTACTTTTGTAGTAATTGGTCCTGTTGAAGCATGATTGAAATAAATAATCCCTTTTTTCAGATAGGGAAAGTAACTTCTTGCTTTTTCGATTATTTCGGGATTCATTCAGGTTATTAGCTTTCTTTGATATTAGCAACAATAATATTTAGATTTTGATATAAGATTTTACAAGCATATATCGTGAAATACCAACCAAATTCAAATTATTATGGACAAAAAAATGACTTACCCTAAAGCTTCAAAGCACAAACAACTTACTATCGAAAATTTAAGATGGAAATGTGACCCGGATATTTTTAAGTTCGATTCAACTGAAGATTTAAAACCTATTGAGGGAATACTAGGACAGGAACGAGCCCTGAAGGCACTAAAGCTTGGTGTTGAGATGAGAGCACCCGGTTATAACATTTTTATCGCCGGTATGTCCGGTTCAGGCAAAGCAACTACTGTGAAGCAAATGCTTGAAACGATAGGAGCTGATTGCCCTCCTTTATATGATTACGCATATGTGAATAATTTCAAAGATCCCGATAGACCAATCCTTCTTACTTTTCCTAAAGGGAAAGCAAAAGTGTTCAGAAAAAACCTTTTACGAGCAATTGAAATATTAAAGAGGAAAATACCGCAAGCACTGGAAAG
>JAPHUI010000020.1 GCA_026193755.1 Ignavibacteriaceae bacterium
CCTCTAGGCTTATCCAACCCAATCGATTTTGCAATTGCATCATCAACTTCTCCAATATTTATTCCAATGTAACCTCTGCTTACTTTACCGTGAGCAATTAAATCCTGCGATACTGATTTTGCCAAATTAATGGGAATTGCAAAACCATAACCTATATATGTACCGCCACCACTTGATGCTATAGCCGAATTAACACCAATAACGGCTCCTGATAAATCAACTAATGCTCCACCACTATTACCGGGATTTATTGCGGCATCAGTCTGAATAAAGTTTTCTACACCATAGCTATCTCTTATAAGACCAAGTTGACCTCTGTTAATAGCACTTACTATTCCTGCTGTAACAGTGGAAGTAAGTGAAAGTGGATTTCCAATTGCCATAACCCATTGACCGACCTTTAAGTCATCTGAATTTCCGAGATACGCAACGGGAAGATTTTTTGCATCAATTTTTATAACTGCTAAATCAGTGAGTGGATCAGTTCCAACAACTTTTGCATCAAATTCTCTTTTGTCTGATAAGCCAACAGAAACTTTTGTAGCTTTTTCAACAACGTGATTATTCGTTAGTATATAACCATCTTGCGAAATAATTATCCCGCTGCCTGAACCTTTCTGTTCTTTTGGTAAATCCTTAAACGGGAAAAAGAACCAATCCTGATGAGGATTATCTCGTTCAGAAACCACAGTAATCTGAACAATTGCGGGAGTTACCTTTGCAGCAACTTCTATAAATGCCTGACTGAATGAAGACGCATCTGCATCCAGTTTAACCGGTGGTTCGGTTGCACCAAGATTTATATCTGCAAGACTGGGACGAACGATTCCAAATCCTGAAACTAGAATTGCTCCAAAAAGAACTCCAATAAATAATAAAGATATTGCTCCAATAATCCCTTTGATTTTCATTTTATTCCTCCATTAATTTTTTCTTCGAACGTTAACTACCACTGGAAAAATTCCAGGATTGTAACAAGTAATCCTAACTACCTCTCGTTAAAAAGTTTTAGTGAGCTAATACCCTTAAAATCAGGCACGTGATATTTCAAATGATTCTCCATAAAAATAATTGCTTTATGAAATATTAGATTATCAAAATTGCTAATCGATTCATCATATTTTAGACAGTTAAGGTACCTTAAAAGTTCCAAATTAACACTATAAATATCAACCGCTGGTTTTTTGCACTCGCCGCATATCAAACCTTTATCAAAATTATAAAAACAATCACTAATTAAGTCTTTCTTTCCACAGATTGCGCATGACTCTGTCTGAAGCTCGTAACCAATCTCTTTGAGAAAAAAAATAAAAAATCTTCCGAAAGTAACTTCAGAAGGTTCTTCTCCTGAATTAAACCTTGTAAGAATTTTAACTATTCCTTTAAATATTCTTTTATTTACCTCGTGTTCAGCTAAAAGATTTTTAACAAGTTCTGTTATCGAATATGCAAACTTTAATTTAATAAGATCGTTTTTTATTTCCGGATAGTAATCAATTATATCGGCACTCGAAAGAAGCTGAATTTCCCTAGATTCTTTTTTATAAATAACTACCGACAGATGATTAATCAGATCGACAATGCTACCGTATTTTGATTTTGGTGAACGGGCACCTTTGACGATTACACTTATTCTGCCAAGTTCCTCCGTAAATATTGCGGCTATCATACTCGTTTCACCGTAGTTCATTTTACTAAGAACTACGGCTTCGGTTTTAATAATTTCGCTCATCAGAGAAAATTGTAAGGGAAAGTAAATAATCCTTCTTCAGTTATTATTCCGGAAATTAAATGGGAGGGGGTTACATCAAATGCTGGTGTAAATGCGTTAAAGTGTTCAGTAGTGATTAAATTATCTTCAATATAAAAAAGTTCCTTTTTATTGCGATACTCAATCACAATTTCATCACCGGTGGCAATATTTCTATCTATTGTTGAAGTAGGAGCTGCAATGTAAAAAGGTATATTATGGTGATTAGCAAGAACCGCTAAAGTATAAGTTCCAATTTTGTTTGCTGAATCGCCATTTAATGCAATCCTATCTGCACCCGTTATAATAAGATCAACTTTTCCCTGCTTCAAAAGTTCAGCAGCAGAAGAATCTGTTTGCAAAGAGAAAGGGATACCATTTTTATCAAGTTCGAAAGCTGTTAAACGTAAACCCTGGAGAAGCGGTCTTGTTTCATCTGCGAAAACGTGATTCACTAATCCGTTTTCATAGGCTGTTTTAATTATTCCGAATGCTGTTCCTATGCCTCCTGTTGCAAGCTTACCAGTATTACAATGCGTAAGCACATTCGATTTCTGTTTAAAGAGTGTCAATCCGTTTCTGCCAATCTTAGTGCAAAATTCTTCATCTTGCTTATGAATTTGAATCGCCCTGTTTAATAGTGTTTGATAGGAGGTTTTCTTATCCGATATTTTTTCGAAAAGAGTTTTTAACTCATCTAATGCTTTAAACAGGTTTACTGCAGTTGGTCTTGTTTTGTATAATCTGTTATAAGCAGAATTGAATTTTGATTCAAAATCCGAATCGACTTTTTTTAATGATAGAGCAAGAGCATATGCAGCTGCGATTCCAATCAGCGGCGCTCCCCTCATTTCCAGACGTTCGATTGCTTCTGCGATTCGTTCGTAATTGTCTGTTTGAACATAAACTTCCTCGCGTGGAAGTTTTGTCTGATCAAGAAATACCAGACTATCGTCCTCAAATTTTACAGAAAAGTATTCAGACTGATTCATCGAAGCTTGAAATTCTTTTAAACTCTCTGAATCTATCTTGAATCTGTAGGTAAGAAAGATCTTCCAGTCCTTTTATACTGAATTTTTCCACACAAAATGAAGCCATTGCACTGCCATATATCACGGCACGTTTTATATTTTCAGGTGAAAGATCTCTCGTTTGATGAAGGTAACCAATAAAACCACCGGCAAATGTATCCCCTGCACCGGTCGGATCAAAAATAACTTCCATTGGATAAGCTGGTGCTGAAAAAATTGTATCTTCAGTGAAAAGCATAGCTCCATGCTCGCCCTTCTTTATAATCAGAATTTCCGGGCCCAACTCTCTTATTTTCTTTGCAGCTTTTATAAGATTCGGTTCTTCAGTCAGCAATCTTGCTTCAGAATCATTTATTATAAAGACATTAACTCTTTTAAGAAGCTTTATTAAATCTTCCTTCATTCCTGTAATCCAGAAATTCATTGTATCACAAACTACAAACTGTGGATTAATCATCTGATCAAGCACTCGCATTTGCAAAATAGGATCTATATTGCCAAGACAAATGTATCGAGATTTTCGAAATTGTTCTGGTATAACAGGATTAAAATTTTGAAAGACATTCAAGTCGGTGAAAAGAGTGTCACGAACGTTGAGGTCGTAATGATATTTGCCTCCCCAACGAAAAGTTTTTTCACCTTCAATAACCTGCATTCCTTCCAAATCAATGTTATGTTCTTCCAGAAGTTCTATATATTTTTTTGGAAAGTCACTTCCAACAACTCCGACCAATCCAATTGGTCCTGAGAAATAACTCGCTGCAAGTGAGATATAAGTTGCAGAACCTCCAAGGGCGTCATCAACCTTGTCAAAAGGAGTCTCTACTGAATCCAAAGCAACCGATCCAACTACGAGTAAAGCCAAATGATTTCTTTCATTTTATTATAATTTATTGGGAAAATTAATCAAATCGAATTTGAATCCATAATTTTTAACATTGTTGATTACAAAGATTCCCTCTTTAAATCAATCTCAACAAAATGAAAAAAGCTTTTTTCATTCAGAAAATAATCTTCAATAATGCTAACTGCTTTTCTCTGACCTTCCCATGCTAGTAATTTTTGCGATTCGGCTTTACCAACCCATTTATAATCTGTGTGCTCACTACTGAGCTTTATTTGATCAGCACCAACTCTTGCGGCAAAAACAGGTAGCAGGCATATATATTCATCCTTGGGTTCGTAAAAGGAATTAATGGTTGGGGCAACCCAAAGCTGAATGGGAGTTAAACCGGTTTCTTCTTTAATCTCTCTGATTGCTGTCTGATATGCTTTCTCATTATCCTTAATTTTTCCTGTGACCATTTGCCACAAACCAGGGTAAACCTGATTGTCTGCTCTTTTTAATAATAAGAATTCAATTCCATTAACAGATTCTCTGAATATATGGGCTTCGATCATAGTTGAAATTATTTTCATTTTACCTCCTTATTAGAAATAAGCTCTTGCCTCTGCACGGGCAGTATGTACAACTCTCCCTTTTCCCTGCCATCTTCCGTCATAACTCAAAGTTGTTTGAAGAAAAGAAGCAACACGATAATCAAAATTTAATCGCCAGAAATAATTTTTACCAAGCTGGTTACCATTCAACATTTCAAATGGAATAAAATTATCAATAGTATTTGCAATTAATTCAGTTCGTTCTAATTCAAGTCTAAATCTTCCGGTTTGAGCAAATGAAATATTTAGTCTTATTATTTGCGAGTTCAAATCAATTATTGTTGGAGATTCCGGGAATGAATCCTCCGTTTTGCCAACTTTAAACTTAAAACCAACTTCGACAATATTTATTGGTCGGTAAGAGAAATCTGTTGTAATGTTATTATCTAATAATTGTCTGTTCCTTGTTGATGGCACAGGTGCCGAAACGTTATCAGTTAAATTAATAATGTCTGTTTGATTGCTCACTTCTTTTATCATCCTGAATCTAATCCGTAGACTTCTTTCCCTGTTGTATCCGGTTTCAACACCGGTATTAAAGTCACTCATGGCCAATTTTTGAGCATACCTGAATCTAAATGAAAGATCCTGCCGGTTTTCATTTATAAAAATATCCTGCTGAAAGAAATTTGCTCCCCTGATCGTAGTACCTTCTTGCTGAAAATATTTTAGTTGTAGAAGATATATTTTGGCAAGGTTGGTCTCCTTCGTAATTTCTTCTATTCTCCAGGAAGTTTCTGTTGAAAGCGGTTCAAGTATTGTGGCAATGAAAGTTTTTTTATCAAAAATATCAGAATATTGAATTTTCCAGCGGGTGCTGGTTTTAAGATTTATTACCGGGAAGAGTTCATCTGTTGGAAGAGTTACTACAATAAAATCGCCATCAAATAATACAGGCTCGAATTCATTTTCGTCTGCAATACCGTTGTTATTAAGATCGCCGAGATATTTGTAATTACCAGCACCCTGTTCTACCCTGACAAATACTTTTTCAAGCTTTGCCTGTTTTTCTGTTGAGACTTCATAATATAAATCGCCATTCAGAATCTTTTCCCAGAAATTAAATTTGGATTGTGATCTTATAAGTAGCTGCTCTGTGTCAAGAAAACCTGATTGCTTAAATGCTTCAGAATAATTTTTATTTCTGATCGTAAGGTTAAGTGAAGTAGAAACCTCCTTAATGCCATGGTAAGCTAAATCATAAATCTGTGCTCGTGCAACCGATTCTTTTTGCATCAATCCATATAATGGCAGATAATTATCTCTGCGTGAATATTTTGCCGTGAAAGTAAGACCTTCAATCTCAAGCAGCTGGATGTAAGGATTAAGCTCAATGTACTCAAGACTTGCAGAAAGTAAGGAGTCTTTTTCAGATTGTTTATCTCTTTTATTCTCTGCAAGGAAATTAAATCCCGGTTTAATCAAATTCCAAAAAGTATAATTTGCATCACCTGCCTGTCGCCACCATTTACTTTTTACATTAAGATTTCTTGTATCAACATAATCAAGGTTGTAAGTAACATTATATCTTTGTTGATCAGATAGTCTGATGACGTTGTTATATCTGTTGGACTGAAATGAATCGCCTCTTTTTAAA
>JAPHUI010000429.1 GCA_026193755.1 Ignavibacteriaceae bacterium
CATGGAAACTGCGCAATGCCCGATAGATTATGACGAGTTAAAAATTACCCTGGAGAAAAAATTTGGTATTAATGTAGTAATGGGGACACATTCTTACTAACAAATAAATTGATTGGTGGTTTTAAAAGAATAAAAAACAATAAAGTAGATAAATTTTAATAAATCTCATCCTTATTTTTATTTGTTCATCTCCTAACCTTTCTCTACTCACTTTCTGAATAGCAAAAAAGCAGTTTTATTAGTATTTTTCATTTAGCAATTAAAATAATTTATTTGTTGCCGTTTTGGTAATAAACTTAAATAATTTGGGATTATGCATTACGGGATTCCTACTACAGATAGTTGTCCTTTTTGTCACAGTATCCGAATCATAAAGCACGGGAAAACATCTACAAATAACCCGCGTTTTAGATGTCGGTATTGCAAAAAAACGTGGGTTCAATCAAAGCTTTTAAAACCTGCTCCTAATTTTGGTGATTTGACTGAAGCTTATTTAAGCGGTCTTTCATATCGCGATCTCCGTTCGATCTATCATAGTTCTCCTACAAGAATCAATCAAAAAATAAGGGAATACCTGATGGGCTGCGTTCAGTGGGAGGACTACCTTGATGCGTGTTCACCTAAACATGAATCAAGACTTATTCATCTTGTTGGTAAAAAATTTAAATGCAGTTCAGGTGATAATAAAGAGCATCTGATGTTTATTGCAATGGCAATAGATGCATTATCCAGCGTGGTGCTAGGTTTTGAAATAGGTAAACGTGATTCAAGGGATGTTTGGACTGCTTTATTGGATAGAATAAATTGCAGAGGTTTTGTCTGTCCTACTTTTATGTCCTATGGTTCAAAAAAAATTGAAGACTCGCTGAAAATTGTTTTCCCGTATTCATCAACTTATATAAATTTTACAAGGACTTGTTATGATAATCAGTTGAAAAAAGATTTGTACTATTCAATTGATAATAGAAAATTAATTTTGGAAGCGATAAATGCTTACCAGACAAATCAAACTGCAAAGCTTGAGAATTATCTAATAATCTTTAAAGAAAAACGGATGAAGGATATCGTTCTTAATTCTAAAGATCATTTCTTCAAAAGGCTTAATGAAAGAATTATGATGAAAAATACGACTCGTTTTGAAGGGCTACTTGCGGCTTTTCAAGCGAGGTTTGAAAAATTTCACATGATAAAATATGATCCCGAACCTATTATCAATGGTTGGATTGCCTGGTGGATGCTCATTCCACTGCCAATTGGCTTTAGCAGATTATCTTTGTACTTACAAAATCCTCATGAAACTCACTTTAAAGATTTTCATTGTGGTAATCCCCCTAAAAGATTGGATCTTCCTCTGGATAGTCCTGAGATGAAAACGTTTATTATTGAATTAGCTGTTCGTTCATTACACATCCCGATAAAGTAATTTATAATTCAAATCAGCTAAAGTCATTTATTATACTTCCTTTCTAATACAACACATAGATTACAAAACCCAAATTTATATTGTTTTTACATCACTCCGTATTTAAGTTTTCATCGTTTAGATGCAGAATTTTATTTAAGGAGATAAGCGGTGTTGTCGGAGAAAAGATCATTTATAAGTGAAGACTGGCTTTCACTGTGGATAGGTCTTTTTGTATTTATACTTTCCTGTGGATTATTATTTGGCATTGATATATTAGGTTGGGGAGTCAAAACAAATGTTTGGACTGACATTTCTAAATCTATAACCAGTGTTTCAAGTAATTATTCAGGACTGCCTGGTTTAGTATCTCTTCTATTGACGTATATCTTTATGTTGATTATCGTGGGGATTGGCTTAAAAATGATGGGGCAGAATTTTATAGAATCTATTATTCCTTTTACAATTATTTTTCTAATAAGTTTTTTATGCTGGCTATTAGGTCATTTTGCTTATATAGCAGCCACATCAGATAAATTAAATCAGTTTAATATTTCCTGGTCGCTAAACTTAACTGGTGAAGCAGGTTATATTATTGCCCTTCTCGTAGGTCTGATAATAGGGAATTTCTTTCCCCGGTTAGTTAATAAAATTAAAGTTGCAACAAAACCAGAACTGTTTATTAAAACTGCCATTGTAATAATGGGAGCAGGTCTAGGTGTAAAGGCAGCAGAATCTTTAGGACTCGCATCCATTGTAATGTTCCAGGGTCTTTCAGCAATTATTGTAGC
>JAPHUI010000128.1 GCA_026193755.1 Ignavibacteriaceae bacterium
CTTTCATTCCTTTAGACAGATTATAAAGCTGATTCAAAGCTTCAAGATCATTCTTACTATCCTTCGGTGGATCTTTTATAAACTCTGTTCTTATATATTGAGCTAACCCCACTCTTTCTTCAGGTGTAAGAAAGTTATAAGAAATCATTGCACTTCCCTGAATACCTTCTTCAAGAGTCGTGTAGATACTGCTTAATGTTCTGCCGTTTATCCAGCCATCCGGACTTGTAAAGTTGCGCGGAGCGGGATTTAATCCTACAGAAGCAGGACCACCTCCGGCACCAGTTTCGTTATGACAGGAAGCACAAGTTTTATTGTAGAGTTCTTTTCCTTTTTGAATTAATTCAGGTGTTGGTTCACTCATTTTAAAAATATCTATCGGTGGAACTGTTCTTGCATCTTGAATTGACAGATCTTTTATCACTGTTGTATCAGGAACAAATCCAGGAGTTTTATTGATTGCAACGTTACCAATGTTAGCTACATAGTAGAGTCCAACAATCACTATTGCAATCAAAAAGTAAGGATAGAGCAAACCAAATAAAGTTCCGGGATTTTCTTTTATCTTAGCTATAAACTCAGCAAATATTTTCTTTATTTCGTCCATAATAATTTATAAATGGAAATCTAATCCTTTTTGAAATTTAGGATCACCAATCGGCATAAGGTTTTCTTTTTTTGCTTTTAGATTGAATACTAAAATTATTAATCCAACAACAGCAATTGGGAAAACAAAATCAATCCAGCTGAAATAATAACCATCTGAAAGCTGATCAGTTGCGGGCATAACAAGCCAGAAGATATCGTATAAATGAGCAAATAAAAGCCAGATTGAAATAAACTTTAGCTTTTTGGGATCCATTTTAGAAGGCTGGGTTAACAATATTACATATGGAACCAAAAATTGTACTACGATTAATCCTATTGAGAAAATTGCCCAGCTGCCCTGCCATTTTTGTAAGAACCATGAAGTCTCTTCAGGCAAATCAGCATACCAGATTAACATAAATTGTGAAAAAGCGATGTAACCCCAGAAATTAACAAAAGCGAAAAGCAATGCACCAAGACTATATAAATGATCGTTAGTTAGTGCAGGATGAAGGTAACCATTTTCCTTTAATAATACCGTTGCAAGAGTTACAGCAGCAAGTGCAGCAACAACAGTTCCCGCAAAAAAGTAAACTCCAAATATTGTTGAAAACCAGTGGGGTGCAACACTCATCAACCAATCAACTGATGAAATGGTAATTGTCAAAGCGAATATTGGAATAAAGATAGCAGACAATCTGATATTTTTTGTTGTTAATTTTTGTTCTTTGGTTGAATCCTGTTTTTTCGAATTTCTTGCGAAGAAAAAATAAAAGAGTGACCATATGGCTACCAACACAAAAACACGAATAATAAAAAATGGAACATTCAAGTATGGAGCTTTTCCTTGTAACACTTTATCTTCCGCAACTGCTTCTGCATGTGACCAATGAAATAAATCTCCAATGTTAAAGAGCAGGGGTACAACCAAAATTGCAAGTAAAGGAATAGTTGCAGCAAAGAATTCAACTATTCTTCTGAATGGTACGCTCCAATCGGCTCCAACAACATATTCAAGAGCTATAAGGAATAATGCACCAACACCAATGCTAATCATAAAGGCATAAGCAATAAGGTAATTATAAACTGCTCTTGAATGATCAACGAAGAAAGCAGCAACACCAAGAATCAATCCAATAAATAAAAGTATCCATCCGATTTTTGAAATGCTGGAAGGTAAATCTTTTTTCTGATATGTAAGTTCGATGCTCTGCATTTAAGATTTACTCCGATTTGGCAAATTTAACATCTGATTCACTCGCATTCTTCGCTCTCTGAAGAACACGAATATAATGAACAATGGCCCATCTTTCTTCTCTTGTAACCTGCGAAGCATAAGAAGGCATTATATTTTGTCCGTTTGTAATAATATGATAAATCATTCCATCAGGAAAATTTCTTGCACGATCTGAATGTAAGGTTGGCGGATTTGGAAATTGACCTTGTAATCGGCTGTCTCCATCTGCATAGTTTCCATGACAGGGACTGCAATATGTTAAAAATTTTCTCTGCCCTAATTCTAAATTCTCTTTTGTAGGAAAGTATGGATTCGATAGTACTTCTTTCGGTTCTTTATCACCTGCAAAAGGATAAGGAATAAATCCACGAGCAACAGTACCTTCAACCGGAAGTCTCATTCCTCTCTCGTCAGAGAAAAATTCACTTTTAGATTGAGGAATGATTTTTTGCTGCTCATCCATCCAGTTGAACGGCTGAATGTACATCAATTTATTAAGCATTAAATAAGTTCCAATTGAAACAACAACTGCAACACCAAAAAGAAAAACAAGAAACCTTGGTTCGAATATCGGATATCTCTCTTTTTCCGGATAATAAATGATTTCCGTAGAGATTGGATTCAGACTTTTTAATAATTCCTGAGTTGATCTTTCATCAAACTTTGGATCATCGGATTCTATAATGATTCCAAAGTGGTCCCGAGATACTTTTTTCAGATATTCCGTATCATGCAAAGCGTGAGCATTTCTTGGAAGACCAAAGAAGAAAGCGAACATTGCAACCACTGAGGAAACAGTCGCCATAATAACCGTAACTTCAAATGTTACCGGAATAAAAGCTGGAAGTGAAAAATATGGTTTTCCACCAATTACCATCGGATAGTCGACAGACATCGTCCACCACATGAAAAATAGTGCAACTGCAACTCCTGTAAGACCAAATACCAGCGTAACAAAACCCAGAGTGGAAGGTTTCATTTTCATTGCTTTATCAATACCGTGAAGAGGATACGGTGAATTAACATCCCATTTAGTAAAACCTGAATCAGCAACTTTACGAGCAGCCGAAATTATTGCATCAGGATTATTGAATAAAGCAGTGACACCAAAAATCTTTTTATCAGCCATGATTTGCTCCATGATGAGTTGGCTGAGCACCGTCTGATACAGCTTTTATTTCTGCAATTGAAACTACAGGTAATGCTTTGGTAAATAATATTACAAGAGTGAAGAATAAACCAAAACTGCCCAATAAAATTCCACCATCAACTAAAGTAGGGGTAAACATTCCCCAGCTTGAAGGCAGAAAGTCTCTGTGTAATGAAGTTACAACAATCACAAATCTTTCGAACCACATTCCTACGTTGACAAGTATTACTATTACCATCATTGCTGGAATAGATCTTCTTATTTTCTTAAACCAGAAAAATTGAGGGAAAAGAACATTACAGCTAACCATAGTCCAATATGCCCAAGCGTAGGGTCCAAAAGCTCTGTTGATAAAAACAAATTGTTCAAACTGAACTCCACTATACCACGCGAAAAAGAATTCCGTAGCATAACTGTAACCAACCATAAGTCCTGTTGCAAGAATTACTTTGTTCATTTTTTCAAGATGATCCAAGGTAATAATATTCTGCAGATCAAAAATCTTCCTGACAAAAACTAAAACTGTAACAACCATTGCAAAACCTGAAAAGATTGCACCGGCAACGAAGTATGGCGGAAAGATTGTCGAATGCCAGCCTGGTAAAATTGCAACTGCAAAGTCAAAGCTTACAATAGTATGAACTGATAACACAAGAGGTGTTGCAAATCCCGCAAGTATTACATAAGCTTTTTCATAATGCAGCCAGTGGCGTGAGGAATATCTCCAGCCCAAACTGAAAATTGAGTAAACAGATTTTTTAATTTTAGAAGTTGTTCTGTCGCGTAAAGTCGCAAAATCAGGAATAAGTCCCGTGTACCAGAACACAAGTGAAACAGTAAAATAAACTGAAACTGCAAATACGTCCCAAATTAATGGTGAAGTAAAATTAATCCATAAGCCATGCTGATTTGGATAAGGAGTTAGATATCCTGCAAGCCAGGGTCGTCCTGTATGTATTATAGGAAATATGCCCGCACACATAACTGCAAAAATTGTCATAGCTTCTGCAAAGCGCGCAATACCGGTTCTCCACTTTTGTCTTAAGAGAAAGAGAATTGCAGAAATTAATGTCCCGGCATGGCCAATACCAACCCAGAATACAAAGTTTGTTATTCCAAAGCCCCAAGCGACCGGCTGATTGTTTCCCCACGTTCCAATACCGTAATAAAAAGTGAAGAAAAGACCGATCGCACCAATTAACAATGCACTTCCTGAAATTGATAGTGCGACAAAGAATTTCTTATCTGGTTTCGAATCAAGCGGCTTAGCAACAAGCTCTTCAATCTCGGATAGAGATAATCGACCTCTAACAACCGGAGCTTCTACTGAATAGTCAACGTCCACTAAGCGTCCTCCGAATTAGTATTTCTAAGTTTAGCGATGTAAGTAACATTTGGTCTTATATTTAATTCTTCAAGTACATAATAACTCAATTCATGATTCCTGAAGTTGTGAAAATCTTCATCTTTATTATTTATATCACCAAAATTAATTGCATTTGTTGTACAGGCTTCCTGGCAAGCAGTTTTAACATCGGAACCTTTGAGTTCTCTTCCTTCTCGTTTTGCATCGGCACGTGCTTCACTTATTCGCTGGATACAGAAAGTACATTTTTCCATTACTCCACGTGAACGAACTGTAACTTCAGGATTTGAAAGCAAAGCGAAAACCGGAGATAATTGATAACCATCCTTAAAGTGATCTCTGAAATTGAAGTAATTAAATCTTCTAACTTTATAAGGACAGTTGTTAGAGCAATATCTTGTTCCTACGCATCTGTTATAAACCATTTGGTTCAATCCATCAGGGCTGTGTTGAGTTGCTGCAACAGGACAAA
>JAPHUI010000191.1 GCA_026193755.1 Ignavibacteriaceae bacterium
ATAAATGAAGAGATTGATCGCCTCCGATTAAAAGCAACCACGTCTTTAATTGAAGGTAGTTCCGATGTGATTGTAGTTGCAAGTGTCAGCTGCATTTACGGAATAGGTGCACCTCAGGAATATGCAAGTCAAATCATCTTTATTAGAAGGGGTGAACGGGTTGACAGGAAAAAGCTTTTACGAAATTTGATTGACATTCACTTTGTAAGAAACGATGTTGAATTCACCAGGGGTACTTTTCGTGCAAGAGGAGATGTTGTTGAGATCATTCCCGCATACCAATACGAAGAAGCTTTACGGATTGAGTTTTGGGATGATGAAATAGAAAGGCTTTCAATTATTGATTCACAGACTGGTGAAGTTATACGGGAAGTGGAATCAGCACCCGTTTATCCCGCCAAGTATTTTGTTACAGACAGAGACAGGTTACAAAAAGCAATATATAGTATAGAAGATGAATTGAAAGAAAGGTTGGATTATTTCAGGAAAGAAGAGAAATACGTCGAGGCGCAGCGCATTGAGCAGCGCACACGTTTTGATATAGAGATGATTAAGGAAATAGGCTACTGTGCAGGAATTGAAAATTACTCGCGACATATGGATGGCAGAGAACCAGGCTCAAGACCCTATACACTTCTGGATTATTTCCCGGACGATTTTCTTTTAGTGATTGATGAATCGCACGTTACAATACCCCAACTAAGAGCAATGTATAACGGAGACAGAAAAAGAAAAGAGAATCTTGTTGAATATGGATTTCGTCTTCCATCTGCATTAGATAACAGACCGATGAAATTCGAAGAGTTTAATGCAAAGTTAAACCAGGCGATTTTCATTAGCGCAACACCTTCCGATTATGAATTAGAAAAAAGCGGCGGTGTAATAGTTGAGCAGATAATTCGTCCTACGGGACTTCTTGATCCTCCAATTGAAGTAAGACCAATTACCGGACAGATTGATGATCTTATTGAAGAGATTCGCGAAAGAGTGAAACGTAAAGAGAGAACACTTGTAACAACTCTAACAAAAAAGATGGCAGAAGACCTTGCAGATTATCTGGATAAAATTGGAATACTTGTTCGCTACATTCACAGCGATATTGATTCTTTGGAGAGAGTTGAGATACTCCGGGATCTGAGGCTTGGGGAGTTTGATGTTTTGGTTGGTGTTAATTTGTTACGAGAGGGATTGGATCTGCCGGAGGTTTCTCTTGTAGCAATTATAGATGCCGATAAGGAAGGATTCTTAAGAAGTGAAAGATCGTTGATGCAAACAGCCGGTAGAACCGCACGAAATGTAAACGGTATAGTTATTATGTATGCTGATGTAATTACACAATCGATGCAGAAGACAATAAGAGAAACAAACCGCCGCAGAAAACTGCAGCAAGAGTATAATGAGAAAAATAATATTGTGCCTGCTACAATTTATAAAAGTGTTGATGAGATAATGAATTCAACTTCCATTGCAGATGTAAGGAAGAGGGATGAAAAAGAAGACTATGGTTTTTCCAAGGTAGCAGAACCTATTCTTAAATATATGGATAAAGATCAGAAAAAGGATTTGATAGAACAATTGCGTGAGCAAATGCACGCAGCAGCTAAAGACCTCGAATTTGAAAAGGCAGCTTCGCTTCGGGATGAAATTGTGAAGTTGGAGAAAATGGTTAAGTAACTTTTCTCTCTTCGATTAATCTAAATGCTACAAGTGTTATATCATCATTCTGCTTTGATCCGCTCAACCACTCTTCCCCGGCTAAAAACAATTTGTTAACAATTTCATTTACCGGCTCACTGGCATATCGCATAAAAACATCTTTTATCTTATCATAACCAAATGATTCATTCTCAGCATTGAATAATTCCGGAAGTCCGTCAGTCATAATTAATACTGTATCATAAGCATTTAGTTTAACTTTTTTTATCTCGTAAGGAAATGAATCAACAGCACCAAGAGGCATCCCTTTAATTTTATGCTCTTCGACTAGGTTTTCATTTTTTCTATGAATAAGTAATGGTGGAATTCCGGCGGATGAAAACGTTAAAACATTATCGTTAATTTTTAAAAGCATCAAAGCCATGTAAAGATTTTTTAATTTCATTTGTTTAATTGTGTGCGAACAATTAGTTAAAAAATCTATTATCTTCGCATTATTAACATGAGTTAAAAATAGACTTTTAACGATTGAAACCATCATTCCCGCTTTCATTCCGTGATCGGTAGCATCACCAATCACAATAGAAATATCTCCGTTTTCAGAAATACTGTAATCATAATAATCTCCACCAACTTCTGATGCAGTGCGCATATCGAAATAAAATTCATAATCTCCAATATTTTTATCAAATTGTGGAAGCAAGGAAAGTTGTAATTCTCTCGCATCACTAAGCTCTTTGGCTTTTCTGTTATCTTCAGCTTCCAAAAGTTTCCGCTCAATTTCCAATTCTTTTGCTTCGCGCTCTTTGGTTAGTATTGTTTTGTTTGCTCTTGCAAAATCCCTGGCCAAATAAATTGAAGAAAAAATAATTAAACATAAAAAACCAAGTGGATAACCATTTTCTATTTCAC
>JAPHUI010000062.1 GCA_026193755.1 Ignavibacteriaceae bacterium
ATTGGTGGATTGTATTCTTCGAAAGTTTTTGAAACCCTTTCATTCAGTTGCTCCAGGTTGTAAACAACGGAACCTTTTTCTACTCCGGAACTTGCATCTTCACGTGCTGGTTTTACAATTAGAGGGTAATGCAAACCATGTCTTCCGGGCAAGCGAGGTTCTGTTAAAAGTTTATACCTTGGTGTAGGGACATTGTTTGCGAGCAATAGCTGCTTTGTCATTCCTTTTCTCTGGCACAGGGCAAGTGTAAATGGTCCGGAGCCCGTAAATCGAACTCCATAAAGAGCAAATAACCCGGCAATCAAATGTTCAAGGGCAGGATCTTCTTTGTAGAATTCAATAAGATTAAAAACTACATCAGGCGGATTTTTGCTGAGCAAATCGATCAGGATTTGAATATTTTCATTAATATTTATAAGATCGACTTTGTACCCTTCTTCCTTAAGTGCGTTGGCAATGGCTTCATACTCTTCAGCTACTGTTGCAACATTAATATTGTATTCTGGTTCAAAACCCAACGAGTCCGGATCAACATCACGAATTTTTTCATAAATGTCATCGCCAGCCTGATTATAAACTACCGCAACATTCGTTTTTTTCTTTTTATCCATAAAAATAAAACGCTTTAAAAAATGTATCTTAAAATTAGATTACAATTATTCATTAGGCAAATAATAATTTTATATTGAAGGCGCTCAGATACTATAAAAAAAACATCAAAGCCAATCTGAGGATATTGCTCAAACAAAGAATATAGCTTAGATTTATAAAAATTTTAATTCTTGACTAACATAAATTAGAATCCCATAAACATTCTTTAAATATATTTAACAGATTAATCTCAATTTAAGCGATAGATATTATCCAACATGTAAATCAAAATGACTTGACTCAAGTTCTCATTAAAATTAAATTTATTTTGATTTTTAAAATGCCACTGATATTTATGTTCTTTTTTATTATGATTTCCTTTTTAGATATATGTGACAGTTAATAACTTCAGTTTGAAGAATTAAATGAAACTGAAAATCAATAAAGCAGATAAAACACAACTTCATTCATTTAGAAGGAGTCGAATAATGAGAAAACTAAAAATGCTTTTACTCGTCATATTACTGTTATCTAATAACGGATATTTAAGTGCGCAAGAAAAAAATAACAATAATGTCGATTTTATAAAACCATTCTCAAATATTTTCACTGATATCCCCATAGGCTATTCAATGTCCTGCTCAGGATCTTATCCACTTTTTGAGGATACTAAAGCTCCACTTATCGGTAACATCAAATTAGGATTATCTAGTATTTTAAATCTGATGGTTACGAATGAAGGTAATCTTGCTAATATGTTGGGTAACAACAGACCTTCACCTGCATGGGGTTTGCAAGTTCAAATATTACCGCAGTTTAATCAGTATCCTTCAGTATCACTTTGGGTAAAGAGTTCCATTGGATGGAATAATGAAACACTAAATCAGAATGATTTTGTTAATAAATTACCGTATTTATTTGATCAAGGATTATTTTCAATCAGATATCAATATTCTTCTACTTCAGCGGGAGTGGCAACTGAGATGCAACCGATTAAGGGATTGTTAGTAGCATTAAATATTGGACTCCTCGAGCTCCGTTCACAAAATCTGTGGATATTTTTAGAAGATCCATTCAACGAAAATTGGTATCATGATATTAATGAATCAAACTCATTAATGTTCGACGGAGCAATCCTACTTTCCTTTTCTCCAATTGATAACATATATGTAATTGGTGAAATAAAGACTTTACCCTATTTTAATGCTGACCTTAACGGTGAAAAGCTCGTCGTTCATCGAACAACTAATAATTCTTTAGGATTAAGATATTCTTTACCAATTCCTCTTAATATCGATGCTTTTTTGTCATCTAGTTCAATTAACGGGCAGTCAATAAATCAGTTTCGATTAGGTCTCAGTGGATTGCTAAACCTTAACAGCAATTGGGAATGAGAGGAGTAATTAAATTATTTAAAAGATTGTTTGGATTCATTGCTCAGAAAGAAAGTATAGCAGAATGAAGGATACTAACACTACGAGTTAGAGTATAAATGTAATAATTGTAGTTTAAAACCCTATTACTCTCCTAAAGTTTTGTAAACTGCTTCACCAACCAGTTTCTCAACATTCCAGTCAAAGTTTATTTTCTTCTCTTCTTTGCGGACATCGCACTTTTGGTAACCGCAGAATTTACAGAGATCGTAGTTGCAGTAATCGAAGTGAATTTTTATTTGTGAGTTAGGGTATTCTTTTTCTAGTCCCTCGTCAATTCTCTTCTCTTCTTTATGCGATTGCTCAATCGTAAAATAATAGGGGAGTATGAGATGAAAATCCATAAATGTCCTGTCACCTGATTGCCAGTAACGCAGTTCATGAAGGTCAATCCAATAATCCTGCTTCATTGCAATTAATAAATTGGAGATTATTTTCAGTATTTCAGGGTTTGTTTCGTGCATTAACCCGCCAATGGATTCCCTGATTAGCTTATAACCTGTAAAAAGAATGTTAAGCGCAACGATAATGGCTATGATTGGGTCGAGCAGAATGTACTCGGTCATTATTACGAGAATAATCCCAACTAAAACTCCGATACTGGTTGCGGCATCAGTCAATACGTGCTTGCCATCAGCGACAAGTGTTATTGAACTCGTTTTCTTGCCGGTTCTTACTAAATAATATCCCAATACAAGATTTACAAATCCGGCAACGCTTATAAAAATAACTCCAATGCTCAAGGAATTAAGTGTTGGTCCTGCTAAAATGTCAAGAATCGATTGGTAAATAATTATTCCGGCAGCAAGTATAATTAAAAATCCTTCAACTCCAGCAGAAAAATATTCTATATTTCCATGTCCGTAAAGGTGAGTCTCATCTGCTGGTTTAGAGCTAAGGATAATGCTGAACAAAGCCATTCCTGTAGCAGCAACGTGGACCACTGATTCAGCTGCATCAGAAAAAATTGCGACCGAACCTGTGATAAAATAGGCAGTCATCTTTGTAATAAACATACCTATCCCAACAGCTAGCGAAATGTAGGCAGCTTTTTTTCTAAGATTTAATTGATCAGTTCTGTTCATAACGTGATTTAAAGTTTTTCTAATTTAGCTGCAGCCTCTTTTAGCACTTCATCTGTTTTGGCAAAACATATTCTTATTAACGATTGACTTTCTTTGCTTTCATAAAAAGGAGAGAGAGGAATGACAGCCACCCCCATCTCTTTTGTAAGATATTCGGAAAATTCTATATCTGATTTATTTGATATTGTCGAATAATCGAGAAGTTGAAAATAGGTCCCTCTACAAGGTTTAAGTTTAAATTTTGAAGATTTAATTTCATTTATAAATACGTCCCGTTTTTGCTGATAAAATTTTCCTAATGAGAGATATCTATCTTCATGTTTCATAAATTCCGCATATGCATGTTGGATAGGAGTGTTAGTTGAGAAAACAATGAACTGATGCATCTTCCTGAATTCCTTGGTTAGATTTTCAGGTGCAGCACAATAACCCATCTTCCAACCTGTCGTGTGATAGGTTTTACCAAAAGATGAAATCACGAAAGTTCTTTTTGAAAGCTCCTCAGAACTTGCGAGGCTTATATGTTTTTCACCATCAAAAGTTATGTGTTCATATACCTCATCGCTAATAATTAATATTTCGGTTTCTCTCGTCAGCTTTTCAAGTTGTTCGATGTCATCTTTAGAGATTAAACTACCGGTAGGATTGTGTGGTGAGTTAAGAATTATTGCTTTTGTTTTATCAGAAATTTTATTTTGAATTAACTCCCAATCGTACGAATAATTTTTTATATTGAGAGGAATATAAACAGGAATTCCGCCATTTGATAAAATATCCGGAACGTAACTGTCATAAGCAGGTTCAAAGAGAATTACTTCGTCTCCCTGTTTAACAACGGAGGTTATAGCTGTATAAAGTGCTTGTGTGGCACCCGCAGTCACGGTAATTTCTTTATCAAAGTCGTAATGTTTACCATAAATTTTATTAATTTTTTCAGAAATTGCTTTTCGTAAATTCGGAACTCCCTGCATCGGTGCGTATTGATTGAATCCTTTATTCTGGAAGTATGAAACAAGTTCCAAAAGTTCCTGATCGCAATTAAAATCCGGGAATCCCTGAGCGAGGTTTATAGCATTGTGCTCAACTGCCATTCGGGACATAATAGTAAAAATACTTGTTCCCCATTCGGGGAGTTTGGTTTTAATATTTATCATTTTATTTTAATTCGATAGAAGAAATTCCGGATCACCTGGTCTTTGTGTATCGTAAATTCTCTTCAATTCCTCATAAGCAAACCTGCTTCCCCGTTGTGCTGCTAATCTCAAATAATTTACTGCCTTTGGCTTGGACTGTGAAGTCCCAAGCCCTTTTTCATAACATAAACCTACCGTAACCATTGCAAACAATGATCCTGTTTCAGCAGCATTCTTAATCTTCTTAAAATCTTCTGATTTATTATAGTCTCCAAATGAATCTAAAATTCTAGATGCTATAATCCTAATCTCAGCTTCATTGCTGCCAAGTTGTGCCGCTGTCTTCCATATATTTAATCCTTTTTCCACATTATTCCTTCCAAACCTATTGGCATAGTAATTTAATCCGGACTCCACCATTGCGGGCATATAAAAAGCGTTTGCAGATTCATCGAGTAAATGTAACGCATCTGAAATTACTATTCGATTATCAAAATTAATTGATGTTAATCCGTACCAGACAAATTTTGCGATTTGGTTTCCAGCTTCGCTCTGTTTTCGAACTGACTCAAGCAAATCAGTTTCTCTGGATAATTTCCAGAGCAAGTTTGTTCCTAAAGGGGAATCGTTTCTGAGAGCACGATAGTAAAATACCGCAGCATCAATTAAATTTTTATTAAAGTAAATCCCTTTTTCATACATCCGTCCAAGAATTGTCTGAGCTTCGGGACATCCATTATCTGCCAGTGTAGAAAGTATATCTATATTTTTCTTGTTTGCAAGTTGGTTTAATTTCGTTAGTTTATCTGCTAAAAGGATTTTTGAAAGACTATCCGCTCCAATATAATTAATATCTTCAACCAGCATACTATCAGTAATGGTAGTTGCGGAGTCGGATAATGTTTCAAAATCAATAAAAACTAATCCTAGAGAATTAGTAAGGTTTTCTGAAGAATTTGGGATGGGATTTTTTTCTTCTGGGGTGCCTGAAGTATTTAATAGAGAATCCACAATGGTTTTGGAGGTTCTTGGCTCGAGCTTAACTATAATTTCTTTCGCAGGTTCATAATCATTTTCAGCTGCTTTTTTAATCCAGTAATAAGCAAGATTAAAATCTCTTCGAACGGTGAGATTGTCAGTATACAATATTCCAACAACATATTGTGCCTGTACCATTCCATCGTTTGCAGCACTCTGGAATAATTTGAAAGCAGCAAACGGATTCCAGGGGACACCAATTCCGTTAATTAATAAAATTGCATAATTATATTTTGCTGAAGTAAGGTTTTGATCGGCTGCTTTTTTTAACCAATATACGGCCTGTGAAGTATCAGCCGGCATACCTTCACCAAGTAAATATCTTAAACCTAATTCGTGTTGTGCGAGTGGATCACCTGCATTTGCTTCCTGCGTTAGCTTGAATTTTTGCCAGATCTGATATGCAAGGTCAGGTCTATAAAAATATGGTGCTTTCTGCTTTGGTCTCTTATTCTTGAATGCAAGACTTTCTGTTGAATCCTGTGCAAAAATTATCGAGGAGAAAAAAAGAATAACCAGCAACAGCAGATAAATAATATTCTTCAATAAAATTCCATTAAAAATTTTCAATTTGAAGACAAATATAGCAGAATAAAGGAAGGTAGTCCAAGTAGATTATTAGTGGCAGTTTCTATTTTTACCGAACTTTACTTAGAGTCTTGGTTTTTTGAAAATATTTTTTCATTGGTTTAAGGTAATTTTCTTTCCAACCCTTCTCATATTTTTTTTCTTCACCGTTAGGAAGTTGCGTGTGAATGATCGTTAGCTTTGTGCCGCTGTTGTGCTTTTCAAAAAGTATTTCTAATTTGGAATCAGGTGCACCGTCGGGAAAATCGGTTGTTCTCCAGTTTTGCACTATCCTTCCATAAGGTTGAAGAATAAGATTCGTTCCGGTTATATAACCATTCTGGATGGAAAAGTGCGACCCGCTAATGGGTTCAATTTGTGCTTTTCCTGTTGTGAATGATGAATGACTAATACTGTTCAACCATGAGTCGTATAATTTTTTCGCGCTAACGGGAAATATTGCTGATAGTTTAATGCCGGGTTCCATTTATTCTAACTTTTTTTTATAAGAATAATAAAAATCTGGGCTATTGCCAAATTAAAAATGAAAATAATTTAAAAAATGGTCAGAATTTTTTAAAGAGTGAGTTGGCTGAAAAACTTTTAATATCACTTAAATTGATTATAACTTGACCTTAGTCTATATTTGAGAGCAAAAAAAAATTAAATGGCCCGCGGTAAAAAAGTTAAATTTATATTTATAACAGGAGGAGTGGTCTCTTCATTAGGGAAGGGAATTACTGCCTCTTCACTTGGATTACTTCTTAAGCAGCGCGGGTTTAGTGTTACCATCCAAAAATTTGATCCATATATAAACGTTGATCCGGGTACTATGAGCCCTTTCCAGCATGGTGAAGTGTATGTTACTGACGACGGTGCCGAAACGGATCTTGACCTTGGACATTATGAAAGATTTCTTGATGTAAATATGACAAGAGCAAATAATACTACAACAGGTCAAGTTTATAACGAAGTTATTACAAAGGAAAGGAGAGGCGATTATCTGGGTGCTACCGTTCAGGTAATACCCCACATAACCGATGAAATTAAACGAAAACTAGTTCGCCTGAGTGAGATTGGGGAGTATGAAGTAATAATCACTGAGATCGGTGGAACAGTTGGTGATATTGAAAGTTTGCCTTTTATTGAAGCTATCAGACAACACATGCTGGAATTCGGTAGAGCAAATTCGATGGTAATTCATGTTACACTAGTTCCCTATATCGCTTCTGCCGGAGAAGTTAAAACTAAACCTACCCAGCACAGTGTTAAAAATCTTTTAGAACTTGGTATTCAACCCGATGTGTTGATATGCAGGTCCGAGAAAAAATTAGCAAAAGAACTTCGTGAGAAAATAGCACTTTTCTGCAACGTCGATTCATCAGCTGTAATTTCTGCCTACGATGTTCAATCAATTTATGAAGTGCCAATTGTATTACATAAAGAAAAACTTGATTCACTTGTAGCAAATAGGCTTCATTTACCTGAGAGAAAAATCAAACTGGATGAATGGGAATATTTTTTAGGTGGAATAAAAAATTCAAATCGTGAAGTTGAAATAGCTGTTTGCGGAAAATATATAACTCATATGGATGCTTACAAAAGCATAATGGAAGCTTTCACGCATGCTGGTGCAGAAAACCAGGTGAAGGTGAAAATTAAACCAGTAAATGCTGAAGATTGTGAAACTGAAAACTTTAAGCAGCTATTAAAAGGTGTGGGTGGTGTTCTTGTCCCGGGTGGATTTGGAGAAAGGGGGATTGAAGGAAAGATTAAAGCAGTTGAATACGCCAGAGAAAATAAAATTCCATTCCTCGGAATCTGTCTTGGACTACAATGTGCTGTTGTTGAGTTTGCCCGAAACGTCTGCGGGATGAAAAACGCAAACAGCTCTGAGTTTAAAAAATCGAAATACAGCGTGATTGATTTAATGCCTGAACAAAAGAACATAAAGGAAATGGGTGCTACAATGAGGCTGGGAGCTTATCCTTGTGTTATACAGAATAATACAAAAGCCTTTGCAGCATATAAAACCAATTACATTTCGGAACGACATCGTCACAGGTATGAAGTAAATAATAAATTCAGAAGAAAACTAACGGATAAAGGATTGTCCTTAACCTGTTTATAGGTAATATATCGAAGTGGTTCGAATTCATTCAGAATCATCGGCTTATCAAGTCCCATATCTTTCAAATAATGTAAAAATGCGCCTGTTCCACCGAATGCGTCGATAATGCGGTCTGAAGTGTTTGCTCCAATTTCAACCAGACCACCTATACTATCGGCCAACAATTCCGCCTTATTGCCCGCCAAATTAAACGCCACCAAATCTGTGATATCCATTTTGCTTTTAATCGACGGCATGCTTATTCTCGGAGTTTCTTTTAAAAGTGAACTCTTGGAGGTCTTGTTGCCTTTTCTTTCCTTTTCAAATTGGATTGTATTTTCGGACA
>JAPHUI010000204.1 GCA_026193755.1 Ignavibacteriaceae bacterium
ATCCACTTTTTTTCTTTAGTGCGTTCTTCTGGAGAACAACTTTTTTTACTCCCCGCTATGAACCTAAAGTTAATTATGATCAGCTTGAGTTGTCACAGGTTTAAATTTCAACTTATGTAACAATTTTTTTTGTCAGAGGAAGAAATGAAACTAAATTTAATATTTGTACTAACTTTTTTGTCTTTAATTATTTATGCAAATATAGACCATGAGCATGGATATGTTGGAGTTACCAAAAGAGATGGGGGGCTTGGTTGCCAATGCCACGGTATAAATCCAACTGATTCTGTAATTGTTTGGATTGAGGGACCTGATACAGTTTCTGTTGGTGATACAACTGGATACAAACTTTTAATGACTGGAGGACCAGCTTTTGCAGGGGGATTTGACTTAGCAAGTTACTTCGGTGAACTAGATTCAACCGATACACTCACTCACGTTCTATTCGGTGAATTAACCCATACAGACCCAAATCCTTTTACCAACGATACCGTTACCTGGAATTTTCTTTACACTGCGCCGGATAGTGTAGTAACAGATACATTATACTCAGTAGGAAACAGTGTTAACGGAAACGGTAATCCAACATACGACCAATGGAATTTTGGAGAAAACTTTACTGTGCATGTAATAGATGAACCTGTAAATGTGGAAAAAGAAAATCTGCTGCCTGAGGGATTTGTTCTTTACCAAAACTACCCGAATCCATTTAACCCTAGTACAAAAATTCGTTTTGTCATTGCGAGCGAAGTGAAGCAATCTCAATTTGTTACTTTAAAGATATATGACGTCCTTGGGAATGAAGTTGCCACTTTGGTTAATGAAGAAAAATCTGCAGGAGAATATAAAGTTGAGTTTTCTGGTTTTGGATTAACTAGTGGAATTTACTTTTACAAGCTAAGTGCGGGAAATTATAATGAAACTAAAAAGATGATACTGATGAAATAAAATAATCTATTTATTTCGCTTGATAAATAGTTCAATCGTTTCTCAAAAATTCATAATTAAAAGTTATTTTGTATTAAAAAAACCACCGAGCATTGGACTAAAACTATAAGCATTTATTTCAAATGTATAATCCAAATTTAAAGTAATATCCAATCTGCTTTCAATCCACGTATATCGTACTAAATATTCTGGTAGTGTGGGATAATCTATTATACCAGGATACTCCCTTGGTTCACCATAAATAGCAGACAATTTTTCTTTTAACTTGTAGAATTCCTCTTCAAAATTCATATAATTTGTATCGAATATAATCTTAATAGAACTTAAGCCTCTTTCACTGAAACCAAATCGACATAAGCTGGTTAGTTCACCAAGAAAATATGCATTAGAAAAGTTAGATGTGTTATATCGATTTAAATTTGATTGAGCCTGTGCACCTGTTAACTTTGGAAATTCAGAATCGACAATGCTCATTGGAGTTGTCCATCTAAAGCCAAAGAAGCCATCTAATATCTGTGGTGTCTCCTCAATAAGGATGTAATTTGTCTCACCGCATCTAAACAGTAAAAAGAGTAAAATGAATAGTAAACTATAAGCGAACTTTTTGATCATTATTTTTTTAACGACCTTATAGCGTATTCAATACAAAAACTTAACGTTTTTCTAGATTGGTTGTGCAAACCACCCAATCCAGAATCCCTTCTAATAATTATTTCAAACTTTACTCAGAAATGTACAAAAAGCAAAACTCTATTATTCCTTTTGAAGATGTTTGCCCGATTTTATATAAGGCTCAAGCCGTTCAAATATAAAATGATTCCAAACGCTTTCAACAATTTGAGGAACACCTTCATCAACCTCACCTGCAGCGTGAACAGAGACTTTAAACAGTGTTGAATCACTGCCAACAGGTTCGAACTCATAAGTTGTTACAACCTGGATAGCTTTTCCTGATAGCCCAAGAGGACCATCAAACCTTAGAATTTTTCCTCGGTCTGCATAAATAACAGTTGCATGCAGGACTCCATTTCCCTTATCATCAAAAATTTCCCAGAAGCCACCACCAGGTTTTGGTTCAATAAAAAACTTTTTTGGATGCTCAGAAAATGAATGATCCCACCAGCCGCTTATATCTCCTGTAACAGCGTCGAAAATTGTTTCTGGTGAACCGGGAAGCGTTACATCTTTGTCGAATGAGAAAACATCGTACTTTGATTTCTCATTTTCCTGGGCTATCAGGACTGAAGAAATTACAATTAGAAGAATAATGACTACTTTATAAAACATATTTATCCTCAGTTTATTATGATTCTATTTTTTTAATATTCTCTTTAACCAAAGCAATCACCAGGTCACCGGCTTTCGGCTCAATCGGGTTATCAATATTTGATACAAACAGTCTTTCGCTTTCATCAATTAAAAAGAGAGGCATAATGTTTTCACTATAATGTTTTTTCATATCATCAAAAGAAAATGAATCGGTTATTCCTGTTGATTTGAGTATCCAACCATTTTGAAAAAGAGAATTCAAATGATAATAATTGATCCCCTCACCGAAAAGAAATCTTGCCCTTAAATGTTTTGCAGAAAAATCTACTTCCTTACCAGATTTTTCACTTAGAGGCGGCAACTGGTACATCTCACCTCTTTCAAAAGCATCAGCCATATGCAAAGCTGCGAGTGAATTTGCTTCATCGTTCGGTGTTAGCGCCATTAATTTTCCTATTCCATCAAGATCCAGCTCATCGGAAATATGTTCTGAAAGAATACTACCTAAAAATGCAGTAAGTCCATCAAGGCGGGCTGCCGAAATGTTAACTTTGTTTGTATCAACCATTATAATATTAAATTTCTTTTCCTTCAGCAGTTTAGCAATTGACCTTGCCCAGCTATGTGCACCTACGAATAATATTCCCTGTGGTTTGGCTTGTTTTATTCGCAGAAGCATGGCAACGGGTGAAGATGTTAAGCCGTAAATTGTTACAGTTACAACTATTACTAAAAAAGTTATTGGAACAAGAACTTCTGCACCACTCTCTCCGTTAATTGATAACTTAAGTGCAAAGACAGAAGCAACTGCTGCTGCCACAATCCCTCTCGGTGCCATCCAGCTTATAAATGTACGCTCGCGCCAGTTAAGTTTTGATCCTATGGTTGAAATAAAAACTGATAATGGTCTTGCAATAAATATGAGCACACCGAGGAAAGCAATTGTGGATAAAT
>JAPHUI010000060.1 GCA_026193755.1 Ignavibacteriaceae bacterium
AAGATCCTAAAAAAAGCATTAATCCGGCAGATAATCCACCGAATAAAAATATTTTATTCTTTAATGGAAGTAATTTTTCTTTTTCAAATTTCTTTTTTCTATTTATCAGAAGAAGAGGGATTAAAGAAAGACTGCCAACTGTAAAGCGTGCAGTGTTAAATGTGAATGGACCTATGTATTCCATTCCGGCTCTTTGCGCTACAAAAGCAAATCCCCAGATTATAGCAGTAAGAAGTAAAAGTAAATTTGATTTCATAATATTGCTGTCATTCCGGACTCGATCAGGAATCTTTGTAACAATATTGTTGAGGTAGAGTTAATGTAACATATTGAATATTCATTTACCGAAAATATTTTTTATTGCTCCAACACAAGCTTTTATATTTTCTTCATTCGAAGAATAACCCATCAATCCAATACGCCAGACTTTTCCTGCAAGTTCTCCAAGCCCGGCACCAATCTCAATGTTGTAATCGTCAAGTAAAGATTTTCGTACTTTGGCTTCATCAATCCCTTCGGGAACAGTAACTGCAGTTAGTTGAGGAAGTCTTTCATCTTCTATTACAAATGGTTTCAAACCTATTTTTTCCAATTCCTCAACTAGCTTCTCGCCGTTAGTCTTATGTCTTTTCCAGGAATTTTCTATACCTTCTTCTTTTAATAATAACAAAGATTCGTGCAATGCATATAGAGAATTTATTGGTGCAGTGTGATGGTAAGCTCGTTTCGAGCTTCCTCCCCAATAACTGAGAATAAGATTTAAATCCATGAACCAGCTCTGAACTTGTGTTTTTCTACTTTTAATAAATTCTAAAGCTCTTTCATTAAATGTAACCGGAGAAAGTCCGGGAGGGCAGGAGAGACATTTCTGTGAACCGGAATAAGATACATCAATATTCCACTCATCAATTAATACAGGAATTCCACCGAGAGATGTAACTGTATCAGCTATAACCAAACAATTGTATTTGTGAGCAATCTCAGTTAAAGTTTTTATATCACTTTTAGCTCCGGTTGAAGTTTCGGCGTGAACAAATGAACAAACATTTATCCCTTTATTTTTCTTGAGAGTATCTTCGAATAAGTTTGGATCAATCGCTCTTCCCCAAGATACTTTTAGTTCGATTGGTTCAGCACCACATCTGTCAACAATGCTTTTCATTCTTCCGCCAAATACTCCATTTATACAAACTAATACTTTAGAGTTAGGCTCAACCAAATTGACGAGACAAGTTTCCATCCCAACTGAACCGGGACCAGAAACAGCAAATGTGACTTCATTCTTTGTTCTAAAGACGTACTTGAGTAGTTCCTTAATTTCATCCATTAGTTCAATGAATTTAGGATCAAGATGACCAATTGTCGGTTTGGACATCGCTTCCAACACTCGTAGATGAACATTTGAAGGACCGGGACCTAATAAAATTCTATTTGGTGGAGTAAAAGATTTCATTAAATTACCTTATTCTATTAGAGATGCATTTCTTAATATTACTTTTAACTCAATTAATTGAGCCTCATTTAGTGGTTCAAGCGGCATTCTTGGATTGCCACCATCATATCCGAGTATATCCATAGCTGCTTTTAATCCAGCTACTCCAAACTTTGTAGTAATTGCTCTGTTTACTGGGATCATCTTATTCTGTAATTCTAATGCTTCTTTATGTTTCCTTGCTATGGAATGTAATAAAATTTGCAAACATTCATCCGGTGCAATATTAGCCAGAGCCAGAATTCCACCTACAGCCCCAGCAATCAAACCTGCATAAAGAACTGATGCAGTTCCAACAATCACCCTAAAACTATCCGGTACATTTGCAACGACTTCTGAGATTCTTGCTGTATTTTCTGTACTGTCTTTTAACCCAGCTATATTCGGATGCTTAGCAAGTTCGATGATAGTTTCCGGTTCAATATTTACATTTGTAAATTTTGGAACATTATAGATGATGACGGGAATCATTACGCTTTCTGCTACTTTTATATAGTAATTCAGAAAAGCATGATGTTTCATTTCAGATTTAAAGAAGGAAGGTGAAATAATCAAAGCATAGTTCGCACCTTTTTCAGCAGCGTCATTTGTTAGAAAAATTGTTTCTTTAATAGAATCTGATCCTGTACCTACAATTAATATTTTTTTAGTTTGCTCCCGTACTGATGAAATTATTTGCAATTTTTCGTCACGTGTCAAGAATACGCTTTCACCATTCGAACCAAACAGTACATAACCAGAAAGTTCTCTTCGTTCATACTTTCTTATATTTCTCAGCAATTTATCTATTGCGAGGTCATCGTCAGTAAATGGTGTTGTTAGAGGTGGAAAGATTCCACTTAAATTATAACTCATAACTTATTGTATTTTATTAGTTATATGATTTATTGAATATGTTTTTTAATACAAATCCAACATTTGCTGGTCTTTCAGCAAGCCTTCGCATATACCAGGGATACCAATGTTCGCCATAGCTGATCAGTGTTCTGATCTTGTAGCCTTCAGAAGCTAATCTATACTGCTCATCTGTTTTAATCCCATATAGCATTTGAAATTCTAATTTATCTTTAGAAAGACCGATTTTTTCTGATTCTTTTTTTACTTGCTCCTGAATTGTCAAATCGTGTGTGCCAAAAGCAACACGGATTCCTCTTTCTTTTATCTGCTCCAATAAAAATCTGGATAATAACATATAATTTTCATTAACTTTAGACAATTTTGGAAATGCAACAGACGAATGTTCTTTATATGCTCCTTTAACTAATCTGATCCAGGGTTTAATGTTAACCAAACTTTTAAGATCATCCATCGTTCGGTAGAGATATGCCTGAAGACATAAACCAATATTATCGTAACTCTCTTTGATTTTTTTATAAAAACCTATGGTCTTATCTACATAAGAAGTATCCTCAATATCAATGAAAACATTGTTGTTAAATTCTTTTGCTTTTAGAGCAATTTTTGTAAAGAATTCAAGAGTTTTATCGAAAGAAAGATCGAACCCAATTTGTGTAAGTTTTAATGAGATTTCAATGTCTAATTTTTCATTCAAGATTTTATCCAACAAGTTAAGATAATGGTTTGTATTATCCTCTGCCTCTTTCAGAGATATCATGTTTTCCCCAAGATGAGTCAAAGTTGTTGAAATATTATGCCTTAAAAGTTCTTTTGTCGCTGTAATTACGTCTTCTTCAGTTTCTCCTGGCATAAAGCGTTTGACTGCTTTCTGTACAAATTTCTTT
This sequence comes from Ignavibacteriaceae bacterium, assembly GCA_026193755.1. Lineage (GTDB taxonomy): Bacteria > Bacteroidota > Ignavibacteria > Ignavibacteriales > Ignavibacteriaceae > IGN2. The sequence goes on from JAPHUI010000060.1 coordinate 3,235, forward strand.
TTTGGAACCCAGTTTTTCAACCATTCATTCCTCGAAGCCCAAAGTAAAATGTTTCTTCCGAGACCCATATTATCTATCTAAATAAATTAATTTTTAAAATAAAATATTTTAGAAAACTATAACTTCTCTTGCGCTTACATAAAATTTCAATTAATTTTAAATAATTCAAATCTAAAAGAGGGATAAATCATGCCGAAATATACTCTCACTGTAAACGAAAAAAAACAAACTGTTGATGTTGATGCCGGCACTCCGCTTCTTTGGGTTCTAAGAGATAACCTTGGACTTACTGGAACAAAATATTCTTGCGGAGAAGGCATCTGTGGTAATTGTACTATTCACGTTAATGGAAAAGCTGAACGCTCTTGTGTTATAAATGTAGAGGATGCTGTTGGCAGCTCGATAACAACAATTGAAGGATTGGCAGAAAAACATGATCATCCAATATTTAAAACCTGGATTGAACTGGAAGTATCACAGTGTGGATACTGTCAGCCCGGACAAATAATGACTCTCGCTGCATTACTTGAGCAAAATCCAAAACCATCTAGAAAAGAAATAGATGATGCATTGAATTCAGTTCTTTGCAGATGCGGAACGTATCAGCGAATACGAAATGCTGTTGATAAACTTGTTGAGGAGGGACAGTGATGAAAAATTCAAACAAAATAAAAAGACGCGTATTTATTAAAGTAGTTGGCTTAAGTGGTGGTGGATTATTTCTTGCTTCTTATGTTCCGCTTCAAAATTTATTAGCTAATACTGGAGATGATCCAAAGATTTTCGCACCAAATGTTTTTTTGAAAATAGATTCAAATGGAATTGTAACTATTATCGTTCACAGATCGGAAATGGGACAGGGAGTTAAAACTGCTCTTCCAATGCTTGTCGCGGAAGAGCTGGAAGTGGATTGGGATAAAATTGTGATTGAACAAGCAGATGTTGATGCAAAATATGGAAGCCAGACAACCGGCGGAAGTACAAGTATTAGGAGAAGTTGGGAACCTCTACGAGTAGCTGGCGCAACTGCTCGAGTAATGCTTATAACTGCAGCAGCTAGTCACTGGAATGTCTCAAGTGATAATTGTTATGCCGAAAATGGATTCGTAATAAACAAGCTAAACAATGAAAAGCTGAGCTACGGTGAGTTGGTTGACGAGGCTTCTAAGCTTTCAATTCCAACAGATGTAAAACTTAAAGATCCAAAAGACTTTAAGATAATTGGTAAACGTATTCACCGGGTTGATACACCTGACAAAATTTATGGTAAAGCAAAATTCGGAATAGATGTTGTCATTCCGGGAATGTTTTATGCGGCTGTTAGCCGTTGTCCTTCATTTGGTGGAAGTGTAAAAAGTTATGATGCTGCAAAAGCAAAGAATATTTCAGGTTTTCGCACTGTTGTTCAAATCTCTAGTGGTGTAGCAGTGGTTGCCGATTCAACCTGGCGTGCTTTTAATGGAAGAGATGCTCTCAATATTCAATGGGATTTAGGACCGAATGCAAAAATTAATTCTGATGATATTCATAATAAATTGGTAAATAAATCTAAAGCAGATGGTTATGAATTTGAAAGCAGGGGAGATATCAATAAAAATATTGAAGAAGAAAAAATTCTGGATGCCGTTTATGAAGTTCCTTTTATTACGCATGCACCCATGGAACCAATGAACTGTGTAGCTGAATTTAAAGATGGAAAAGCTGAACTCTGGGCACCTACACAAAATCCACAAAACGCAAGAAGCGAAGTAGCAAAGGCTCTCGGGATTAGTGAAGTTGATGTAACTGTTCACGTTACCTTGATGGGTGGCGGTTTTGGAAGAAGACTTGTAAGTGACTTTGCTGTCGAAGCAGCAGAGATTTCCAAAGCTATCAAGAAACCAGTTAAATTAACATGGACACGGCAAGAAGATATGAAGTTTGGTTGGTATCGTCCTCCGAGTCTGCACGTTTTGAAAGGAGCTATTGATGCTGAAGGGAAAGCAATGAAATTTTCTCATCATATAATCGCTCCATCTATTACCCAATTTCGCTTTGCACCTGATCTTCCTCCAAAAGATTACGATATTAAAGAAGGTACTGTGGGATTGGAGTACCAAATTCCGAATATGAGGATAGCTGGTAGTATAATTAAAACTCCAATTCCGATTTCCTGGCTTCGTTCAGTTTACAATACGCAAAATCCTTTTGCAATTGAATCATTTATTGATGAGTTAGCATTCGCGGCAAATACAGATCCAGTTGAATTTAGAATGAAAATGCTTCCGGATGATTCCCGATTAAAAAATGTTTTAAAAGTCTTAGCAGAAAAATCAGGCTGGGGTATAGGTAAAATTCTTCCAAAAGGTAGAGGTAGAGGAGTAGCTTTATTCAAAGGTTACGACAGTTTTTGTGCTCAAGTTCACGAAGTAACAATATCAGGAAATAAAATAAAAGTTGATCGGGTAGTGGCAGTTATTGATTGTGGAATTGTAGTAAACCCTGATTTAGTTGAAGCACAGATGGAAGGTGCAATTGTTTTCGGTTTATCTGCTGCATTGAAAGGAGAAATCACAATTAAAAATGGTGGTGTTGAGCAGAGTAATTTTGATGATTATGAAATACTGACTTATAATGAAATGCCTGAGATTGAAGTTCATTATGTTAAAAATACTTTACCTGTCGGTGGTGTTGGTGAAGTTGGAGTTCCGCCTTGTGCGCCTGCAGTATGCAATGCAATATTTGCTGCTACGGGAAAGAGAATTAGGAAGTTACCGATAAGACTGGATTCCTGAACTTGGTTCAGGATATCATTTCCTTTTAGAATAATTTAAGTCTATTTTTTGTAAAAAGATGCCGGATCAAATCCGGCATTTTAAATAATTTATTAAACCCCCGGCCAGAGCCAGCCAAAAAAGCCTGCTGTAAAGAGAGCGTAAATCAATCCATCAAACATAGATTTGAAAGTTGCTGACCAGCTTCTTTTATACCAGATGCTTCCCTGCAATAATGCAAGACTGTAACCAACAAATGCGGTAACGCCAGCGAATCTAAATACTTGCAAATAATGAGCACCCTGAGGTAAAGCTCGTCCGGCAACATAAGCAGCAAAAATCCCAACTATAATAGAATAGATAAACCAAAGTGATAGCTCTTTACCCATGTTGGGAGATCCGTTTTTCGAAATAGTCATCATACCAACAGGACCTTGCTTCATCTTCTCAATGAATTCTGGCGATTTCATATCCTTCATATTATTTGGACGCGGAAAACTGTAATCTCCTTCCGGTAAATTATGTTTCCGTAAATCATCTAAGACCTGTTTTTCATTTGGCAGAGTAGAAAAATCATTTTTATGATAACCAAGCACCATATGAATGATTGAACTAAGAATGAATACTGCAACAGCAGAAAGCAGTATTGGGAGCCAAAGAGATAGAATAGGAACCATAGCCTTACCTCCTGTAAGTTATTGAATGTTAATTAACCCTCGGAGAGAAAAATAATAAAAAGAAATTTAGAATTAAAAGATTTGACAGAGAAAATTTTTATTCAAAATAACCGATAAATATTCCAATACCAAAATACGTTGTTTGTTCCTGAAATGAAGTTAATACTTTAAATGAAAGACCTGAATAGTTTCTGAACAAATTGTATTTAAATTCAAGACCTGTTCGAAATAGTAATTTATCATCGTAATCCCTTGCAAAATCATGGTATGAAATACCTCCAAGAAAAGAAATCCAGAAATCATTCATTTTGGTTGTATATCTTCCATAACAGCAATAATCTGTGAAGGGGCCATCTTCTATTTCACTAAAAATAAAATAATATTCCAATGCAAGTCTAAGGCCTAACGAATTAGAATTCTTACTTTCACTAGCTAAAAGATCTATATCAACGAGCCCACCGAATCCTAAATCATACCACATAATTACACCTTCAATTTGGCCACCAGCAATTCTTGGTTTAAATGTGTAATTACCTCTGTTAGAAATAGTATCTGTCTGACCAAATGAAACTGAAACAGTCAATAAATAACAGATAAGAAAGTATTTGAGCATAGTAATTTTATGAGATTTAATAACTCATATGTTCGATTCGATTAATCAGCAATACTCTTCCTAAAATACTAAAAATGAATTATGTTATAAAAGAGTTGAAGTTATTTTTTTCATGAGACAAGAAAACAGAATAACTATAGGTATTACTTTAATAGCGTGAGAATACCTAGAATAATAGCCATTAACTCTTGTGAAATTCCCAGATACTTACCTAACTCACCAAGATCGTATTTTGTATAATCCTCATAACCTAAAGCCATTAAAATATTTACTGATTCTTTAAAAGATTCCAGCTCATCTTCAGAATACATATAGACTGATTTCTTTTTCAGATCATCTAAGTACAAATACTTAGAGTTTATTTCAAAGTTGCTTCTTAAACTGTATTGAGGAATAAATATTTTCCATTTCTTTAATTCGATATCATAATACAATTGAGATTCAAATGAGTTACTATCAAAGAATGAATTGAAATTATTTGAAGCAGAATTTGTCGTGTCGTTTTTAGAAGAGTCTTGATTGACTGAGTCTTGAGAGAAGATTTGAGAACTAAAAACAACTACATAAAATATAAATATGAAATAATGTCTCATTACCTCAATTTTTATTGAATTATTCTTTTTAATTCATGTGCTCAGTTCTTCTAATTATTTCTTCTTGAAGTTCAGGAGTGAGATCAACAAAGTAATCGCTGTAACCGGCAACACGCACAATTAAATCTCTGTAATTTTCAGGATGTTTTTGTGCTTCGCGTAAAGTTTCTGCATCGACAACGTTGAACTGAATGTGATGCCCATTCATTTTAAAATAAGCTCTGATCAGGGCAACAATTTTTGTAATTGAGTCTTCACCTTCGAAAATTTGTGGAGAAAATTTTTGGTTGAGAAGTGTTCCGCCAGTTCGCAGATGGTCAATTTTTGCAGCAGATTTCAGAACTGCAGTTGGTCCGTTAACATCAGCACCCTGAACTGGTGAAATACCTTCTGACAAAGGAACACCTGAAAGTCTTCCGTCAGAGGTTGCACCTGTAACACTTCCAAAGTAAACGTGACTTGTTGTCGGAAGCAAGTTTATTCTGAAATGCCCACCTTTTGTATTTGGTCTTCCATCAATTGCGGAAAAATAAATTTCGAAAATTTGTTTCAAAATTTCGTCTGCATAATCATTATCGTTTCCGTACTTTGGCGTTTCATTCAGTAATAAGTCTCTGATATTTTCAAATCCTTCAAAGTTTTTATTCAAAGCATTTAAGAATTCTTCCATCGAGAATTTATTTTTATCAAATACGTTGTACTTAATTGCTGTAAGAGAATCAGTAGTTGTTCCAATGCCAACTCCCTGGATGTAAGACGTATTATACCTTGCGCCGCCATTATTGTAATCCATTCCTTTTGAAATACAGTCATCAATTAACAAAGACATAAACGGGGCGGGGAGGTATTCAGCATAAAGTCTTTCAATAATCACATTGCCTTTTATCTTGATATCTACAAAATAATTTATCTGTTTTTTATAAGCTTCAATTAATTCATCAAACGATTGAAAAGATTTCGGATCTCCGGTTTGAATCCCTATTTGTTTTCCTGTTTGCGGATCACTTCCATTGTTTAAAGTAATTTCAAGAATCTTTGTCAGATTAAAATAACCCGTGAGAATGTAACTCTCTTTCCCAAACGCACCAGTTTCAACACAGCCGCTTGCGCCACCATTCCTAGCATCAACAATCGATTTACCCTGTCTAAGCATTTCCTGAATTATTGCATCGGTATTAAACAGTGATGGTTGTCCGTAACCGGTTTTTATAATTTCAAGTGCTCGCGATACTAAATCATTAGGATTCTTTTTACTTATTTGCACCATCGAACTGGGTTGGAGCAAACGCATTTCTTCGATCACATCAAGAATTAAATAAGTCAATTCATTAACAGCATCTTCGCCTTCTTCATTAACTCCGCCAAGATTTATCAAACAAAAATCTGTATATGTATTACTTTCTTTTGAAGTAACCCCAACTTTCGGAGGTGCAAGCTGGTTGCTGAACTTAACCCAGAATGCCTGAAGCAGAATTTTAGCTCCTTCTTTGTCAAGTAAACCCGATTCGATATCACTTTTGTAAAATGGATAAAAATGCTGATCTAGCCTACCTGGATTAAAAGAATCCCAGGTGTTTAATTCTGTTATTACTCCCAAATGAACAAACCAGTAGTACTGAAGCGCTTCCCAAAAAGTTTTTGGTGCATTTATCGGAACTCTCTCACAAATACCAGCCATTGTTTCGAGTTCATCTTTTCTAGTTTGATTATTTTCCTGCTGAGCAGCTTCTATTAATTTATCACTATATCTTTTAGCAAAGGCTATCAAAGCATCCGCTGCGATATCCATAGCTTTAAGTTCTTCTCTTTTGTCAAATGTTTTTGGATCGTTGTAATAATCAAGCGAGTTCAAAGATTCTTTTATCTTTTCTTTTGAGTCCTTCATTCCCATTTTATAAATTTTATCATCGAGGACGGTATGTCCGGGAGCGCGCTGTTCCATAAACTCAGTGAAAACTCCTGCAGAATAAGATTCTTTCCATTGGTCATCCATTTCATTAAATATTCTGTCCCTAATCGATCTTCCGTTCCAAAATGGAATTACCTTGTCTGCCTGGTAATTTTTGGTCTCCTCATCAACTTTAAATGATATTTTCTCACGGTCATTGAGCATAGTAAAATCTTCAAGACTGTGTGTGCAGAGTTCGGGATAAGTCGGAGTAGCTTTTGGTGATGGTCCTCTTTCACCTACGATTAGTTCATCTTCTCCCAAATACAATTCTTTATTTTCAAGAATATATTTGAATGCTTTAGCTCGCGCAACCGGTACAGAACATTTTTCAATTTCACCACTTGTATAAAATTCAGTTAGAAGTCTTGCTCTTTCAATAGAAATAGTTTCTTCGGTACCTAGACTTAGCTCTCTTAATTTTTTTATTCTTTCATTCATATTTATCCACCGATTTTTACTCTACACTTTAATCCACTGAATAATTGTTTGATATCTTCCAGACTCTTAGCGTCAGGAGATTTTGTTTCGTTCATTTTATTTTCTTTACCGTATTTTATATACTTTCCTTCACCCGCACGATGATAGGGGAGTAGGTTTACTTCAACCAAATTTTTCAGGTACGAAATAAAACCCCTGATGGCACGTAGATTTTCATCAGTATCAGTAAGTCCAGGTACAATTGGTATCCGTATTACTATTTTCTTGCCAAGCTGATCGAGCTCATTTAAGTTTCTTAATATAACCTGGTTAGAAACACCAGTATATTTTTGATGATCATCGTCGTTCATTAGTTTTAAATCGAATAAAAAAAGATCTGAATACGGTGAGACGTGGTCAATAATTGCACTATCCGCATAACCACTTGTATCAACCGCTGAGTGGACTCCATTTGAATTGCATTCTTTAAGTAATTCGATTAGAAATTCCGGCTGCATTAATGGCTCACCGCCTGAAAAGGTAACTCCTCCATCGGATTCTTCAAAGAAGATTTTATCTTTTGCAATTTCATTCATCAGTTCGTCAACAGAAAATTCTTTTCCTATTTCATCTTTTTCCATTGAGAATGATTGATCAAAGCCGCGTCTTAAATTGCAGCCTTCAATTTTTTCCGGAAGAGTCTTGTGACTTTCGGGATTATGACACCACCAGCAATTGAGTGGACATCCTTTAAAGAAAACAGTTGTTCGGATTCCGGGGCCATCGTGGATAGCGAAGCGTTGAATATTGAAAATTATACCTTTTAGTTGAGTTTCAGTCATAACCTATAAAAACTTTTGTATTGTTTAGTTAAAATTAGTGAAATATTTGTGGCAATAAGAACTTTCAAAGAAGAAATAAAAGCTTCGTAAAAATTAGAAGTAGTACACCCGTAGGGATTCGAACCCCAAACCTTCTGATCCGTAGTCAGATGCTCTATCCAATTGAGCTACGGGTGCAAAAAATCATTGCAAATATAATCTAATTATAAGAAATTTGTTCAAAAATTTCATGAATAAAAAAGTATAAGTATTTGCCTGATATTCATTGAATTAACTGAAGTTAATATAAATGCACTTTTTATTTGCTTCATTCTAATAATGTGGCGACGCTGATTTCTCAAAACAATAATAGTTTTCATTGGTCGGTAGATTTTTAGAAAAATAATTTACGTTTTCCCCGGCATATTATTTGGATAAAAACAGCTCAGGCAAGAGTGTAAATTGCTTATCAAACAAATTGAGTTGTTGAAGTTCAAAGATGCAATGGAATCTTTGAAATTTACTTGTCCGGTGATAAGCCGCTCTTGCCATCGATTTTCAAATCATACTCCTTCGTAATCATCTCGCCATACTTGCGTAAAACGACTAAACAATATTAGTTTTTAACAATCTTCATTTTTTTTCATATTTTAATGAACATCAAAATCAATAACTAAAGGAAAAAGAATGTTCAAAGGTGTTGGAACGGCATTAATAACACCCTTTAAGCAGGATCAGACTGTTGATCTGGATTCCCTTAAAAAAATTGTTCAGCAGCAGCTTAACGGTAGTGTGGATGCAATGATTGTATTGGGCACAACTGGTGAATCTCCAGTAATTAATTATGATGAGAGAAGAAAAATAATTTCACTTGTTGTAGAAGAAGTTAAAGGTAAAATTCCTGTAATTGTTGGCACAGGGACCAATGACACTAAAAAGGTAATTGAAAATAACCAGCAGGCTAAAGATTTAAAGGCTGATGGAGTTTTAATCGTCAATCCTTATTACAACAAAGGTACACAGGAAAGTCTGGTTGAGCATTGCAAAGCAATTTCTGAAAAATCACTTCTACCAATAATTCTTTACAATGTACCTTCGAGAACCGGTATGAATATTCTTCCGGAAACAGTCCTTCGAATTCATAAAGAATGTAAAAATGTGGTTGCTGTTAAAGAAGCAAGTGGAAATATTTCTCAGATAGCTAATTTAATTTCAATTAAACCTTCATCACTCGCGGTTTTATCAGGTAATGATGACCAGACTCTTCCTATAATGGCTTTGGGAGGAGATGGAGTGATTTCAGTATTTTCCAATCCCTATCCGAAAGAAATGAAGAAAATTACGGAAGCAGTTTTAAGTAAAAATCTTAAACTTGCTCAGGATCTAAATAATAAATATTTATCTATGATGAATGCATTATTTATTGAAACCAGCCCA
>JAPHUI010000076.1 GCA_026193755.1 Ignavibacteriaceae bacterium
AAAAATGTTGACGTTGGAACTTACGTTGACAATGCAAAAAAAGTAATAAATGATAAACTAAAACTTCCTGCCGGTTACTCAATTAAATGGAGCGGGCAGTATGAGTATATGGAAAGAGCATCAAAGCACCTGACCTTGGTGATTCCGCTTACACTTATGCTTGTTATTTTTCTGCTTTATATAAATACCAAATCACTAACTAAGACAGGTATCGTATTACTTGCACTGCCATTCTCAATGGTTGGAGCAGTATGGTTCCTATATCTGTCAGGATACAATCTCTCTGTTGCGGTTTGGGTTGGAATAATAGCACTACTTGGTGTTGATGCAGAAACAGGAGTCGTTATGCTTCTGTATCTGGATATAGCATATGAAAAATTCAAGGATAATGGAATGCTGAAAAATATGGCAGATCTTCGCGAATCAATTTTTGAAGGTGCTGTAAAAAGAATTCGACCGAAGATGATGACTGTTATGACTACCATGCTTGGTTTGCTTCCGATATTGATTGGTCTGGGCAGCGGTTCTGATGTGATGAAAAGAATTGCCGCACCAATGGTTGGCGGCATTTTAACAAGTATGATAATGGAACTTACAGTTTATCCAGCAATTTTTTATACAATAAAAAGAAGAGAAGTAAAAAAGATGTTAACTAATGAACAATAAACAACCGTCATTGCGAGGAGTGAAATGACGTAGCAATCTCAAAATAAAGATTGCTTCTCCCGACTGAAGTCGGGATCGCAATGACAAATCAATTCATAAACAAAAGGAGTAACACAATGTTCAAACAACTCGTAATGGCTTTCGCAATATTTTCTTTATTAGGTGTATTTGCGGTTGCGCAGGATCAACCCGAAACACAACAGAAAGAAAAAAAGGAATGCACAAAAGATTCAAAAAGCTGCTGTGGAAGTAAGGAATCACAAAGCAGTATGCAAATGAACGAAAGCACAGAAACAGCAACTGTTCAAATCTGGAATAAAGTCTGTCCGGTAAAAGGTGAAGAAGTAGATACAGAAGCACCAACAGTTGAATACAATGGTAAGGTCATAGGCTTCTGCTGTCCCGGTTGCGATTCAAAGTTCCGGAAAGATCCTGAAAAATATATGAAGAATCTAAACGAAGACGGAACAAAATTTATTGGTAGCTAATAAACTTACCAGAAGGGACTTGAATAATCAGGTCCCTTTACTATTAAATATACTAAGGTGAAATAATGAAAGAATTAAAAGCATATATAAGACCTTCGATAGCCGATAGGGTTATTTCTGCTCTTGAGATTGCTGGCGTTCCAGGTATGACAATAATAGATGTATCCACACTTGGCAAATGGGCTGATCCTGAAAAATCAAAACTATCAATGGAATATTGTGAAAAGTATTGCACAACAGTAAAGATTGAACTTGTATGTGATGATGGCGACTTAGAAAAATTCATAGAAGTGATAGAGAAAAATGCTCACACGGGAAGAAAGGGTGATGGAAAAATTTTCGTTTCGGATACAATGGATGCAATTAGTATAAGGTCAAAAAAACATGGTGTTGAATCTCTTTAATTAAACGGAATTGTTATGGAAATAATTGTCGGGTTGGGATTCATTGGATTTATAGTATTCGTCGGGTATATAAAATTCAGGAAGGCCATGGAGGAAAAGATTGTTGTAAATAAAAATTTTATAAAAAAAATATATTAAAAAACATTAATTCAATTTTCATTAAATCTTAATAAAAATTTACTAAATTTTTACAATAAGAAGGAATCTATAGAAATTAAAATATTACTAACGATATAAAGGAGTAAATCATGTTTAAGTTAAAGATAGTATCATTAGTTGCATTCATTTTTATTTCAGCTGCATTTATATATGCTCAGGATAATTCTATTGATAAAATCATGAGCAATAATCAGACGAGAAACCAGGTAATGGACTACATGCTAAATCATCATGATTACATGCTTGAATTCATGAATAAAATGATGGGTGACAAAGATGTTTGGAATTCAATGATGAGCTACATGATGGATAATAATAACTCCCGCATGAGCATGATGGATCATATGTTTTCGAAAGCTGATAAGGACAAATCATTTTATAATGAGATGCAGCAGTTTATGAATAACCATGGTGAATATATGAATATGATGCAGGGTATAATGGGAAATAATATGCACAGCGGAATGATGCAGCATAGCGGGATGATGAACAATAACCAGTATCATTAATGTTATTGTGTTATAGATGGAATCTGTAAAAGCAGATTCCATCTTAAAAAAAAATTTTCTTTTAATTAACTTATTTAACAACAAAAACTGGAGGAAAAATGAAACAAGCAATTAACCTGATTTTGATGGTAATGCTTAGTTCTATTTTTACCATTTCTTTTGCACAAGGAGGCTATGGAGGATGGTGTGATCCCGATTCGCTGGAAACTGTTACTGTTAGTGGTTATGCCATTGTTGATACAACAATCGGAATGCACGCCATGTATTATCTTGATGAAGATAATAACGGAACACCGGATTACTTTCTGAATTTCGGACCCTGGTGGTACGAACCGGATAGTTCAAATGCAACGAGACCGAATGATGGTGATATGATAACAATTACAGGTGGTAAATTAGATTCAACTTTTATTAATAATAATCCCATGATTATCGTGTATGAAATTAATGGAGAATTCTGGAGAGATCCGTATGATC
>JAPHUI010000476.1 GCA_026193755.1 Ignavibacteriaceae bacterium
AATAGGATAGATTTTATTGGTGGAATCCGGGGAACAAAGGAACTTGAAAAACTTGTTGATTCTGGCAAAGCTGCTATTGCATTTTCTTTTTATCCCGTCAGTCTTAATGACCTGATGAGCATTTCCGATGCTGGCGAAATTATGCCGCCAAAATCAACCTGGTTCGAACCGAAATTAAGAGATGGATTATTAACTCATTTAATTTAATATTCGTGAATTCGTGGCTATTGTTTTTCACCACTAGGATTCACAAAGTAAATCATTAAAAGGAAATATTATGGAAAAAAGAATTTATAACTTCAGCGCCGGCCCGGCAATATTACCGGAGGAAGTGCTGCAAGAAGCACAGAAAGATTTATTTGCACTTCCCGGAGTGGGAATGTCAATTCTGGAAATAAGTCACCGCTCTAAAACTTACGATGCAATTCATACCGAAGCAAAAGATAATGTAAAGAAACTATTGGGCGTACCTGATGATTATGCAATTTTATTTTTGCAAGGTGGTGCAAGTCTACAATTCTCAATGATTGCGCTAAACCTGATGCCGCCAAAGAACAAAGCCGATTATATTTTAACAGGAAGCTGGTCAAAGAAAGCGATTAAAGAAGCAAAGAGAGTCGGAACAGCTAACATAGCAGCTTCAACCGAAGAAAGTGAAGGAGATAAAAAGTTCTTCAAAAGAATACCAAAACAGAGTGAGCTAAAACTTGATCCGGATGCTTCTTATGTTCACTTCACTTCAAATAACACAATATTTGGAACTGAGTGGAACAAAGAACCTGAGGTTGGAAACGTACCGCTTGTTTGTGATGCATCATCAGATATATTTCACAAAAAACTTGATTTGAAAAAATACGGAATAATTTACGCTGGTGCTCAGAAGAATATGGGTCCTGCTGGTGTTACAATGGTTATAATGAGAAAAGATCTTGTTGAAAGAAGCCAGGATACTTTACACACAATGCTTAGCTATAAAACTCATGTTGATAGTGACTCGTTATATAATACACCTACTACTTTCGGAGTTTACATTATCATGCTTGTTACTCGCTGGCTGTTAAAGCTTGGTGGGCTCGATAAGATGCATGAAATAAACAAGAACAAAGCTGATATGCTTTATAGGTGTATTGATGAGAGCAATGGTTTCTACAAAGGTCATGCAGAAAAAGAAAGCCGTTCACTAATGAATGTGACTTTTAATCTTGCAACACCCGAAATGGAAAAGAAACTTATCGATGAAGCGACAAAAGCCGGTTTCAGCGGATTGAAAGGACATCGTTCGGTTGGCGGGTTGCGTGCATCGATTTACAATGCATTTCCAACAAAAGGCGTAGAAGATCTTGTAGTCTTTATGAAAGATTTCCAAAAGAAAAACGGATAAAATTCAATATTGTGATTGCGAGCGAAGCGAAGCAATCCCATTTTAGATTCTTCGCTTACGCTCAGAATGACATAGGAATAAAAATGAAAAGTTTTCTATTATACATATTGATTTTGTTCAGTGTTATTTCCTGCAATAAAAAGAAAGAAGTAAAGTTCGAGGCATTCAGCCCGGAAGCTTTTGCTTACGATATTGGAGATGGCTGGGAGGTGAATGCAACAATTAATGTGAAAGGATTTGAAAAGAAAGAAAGAGACGATGAAACTTTCGTTTCTTTAAGTTATAGCATTGATTTGATAAATCCTGACGGCGATTCAACAAAAAATATTTTCAGCGATCTGAAAGAGGCAAATGAGCAAGAGATAAACGACGTGCAACTCGAAGCGCAGTTTGAACTGGATAATACATCTGTACAAGGAAAATATAGTCTTCTTTTTAATATTAAGGATAACAATTCAGGAAAAACTACTTCAGCCGAAGCTGAATTTGAGCTTGAAGAATAGATGGGGGAGTTTATTATAATAAAATTGTAAATATAATTTTACCGTCCGGAGAATAATCTGCTGAAATACCGCCGTTGTGCAAATTAATAATCGACTTAACAACTGATAACCCCAGACCAACACCACCCAAGCCTTTATTCCTTGATGATTCCTCTCTGTAAAACCTATCAAAGAGTTTGTTTAAAGATTCCGGAGAAATGTACTCACAATCGTTAGTGAAAGTTATACTAACATTTTCACCGTCTGTTTCTGAGTTAACCACAATATCGGTTTTTTCATTACTGTATTTAATCGCATTTTCAATTAAGTTAACGAATACCCGCCTTAACAAGTCAGGGTCGCCATCTATAAATTGTTCGCTTTCTTCATTATAGTTATATACCAAGTTCAAACTTTTTTCTTCTGATAAGTCTTTAAAGGGCTGCAGTGTTTCCTTAATTAATAAAGGTACAGAAATTTTTTGTTTGTCTAGCTTTATAAGCGAATGATCAAACTTTGAAAGATAAAACAGTCGGTTAACAACATTGATTAGCTTAAGTGTCTCTTCATAATTACTACTGAGTATTTCCCGGTATTGCTCTGGTGTCTTATTTGATTTAAGAGCAAGTTCAATTTCACCTCTTAAAATAGTGAGTGGAGTTTTTAATTCGTGAGATGCTGAGATTGTAAACTGATCCATATATTCAATTGAAGTACGAATTCTTTTGATCATCTCATTCATTGTTTTAACTAGCCGACCATATTCATCATTAAATTCTCCACCTTCTATTATCTCACTTAAATTTTGGGTAGTAATTTCATCTGTCTTTTTTATAATCTTGTCAATTCTTGAAAGTGATTTATAAGAAATCAAAGCTCCGCCTATTATAGAAAGGAATAAAAACAG
>JAPHUI010000008.1 GCA_026193755.1 Ignavibacteriaceae bacterium
AATCCAACTCTAAAAATTTCACTTATAATGTTTTTGGCTGGTATTAAGTACAGAATAGGAACGGGTTACCGATGGTATTCATTTCTGTTTAATGAAAAGGTTTTTGAGCATCGTAAATATGCAGAAAAGCATGAACTTGAATACAATATCGGTCTCCTTAAAAAAATAGGTATCGATGTAATTGATTTTTCGAAGTCACTAGAATTTCATTTGAGCGTAGATGATAATAGCTCAAAAAAGATAAATGCTCTTTTACTGGAGAAAGGATATAAACATCAGAACAAAATTGTTATTGTTCATCCCGGCAGCGGCGGAAGTTCTGTCGATCTTCCCAAAGAGAAACTTATTGAACTTACTCTTAAACTAAGTGAGATAAAAAATCTGACAATTGCGGTTACTGGAAGTAAAAATGAAACTCAACTTTGCAAAGAATTTGAAATCAATAAATCAGTAATAAATTTAGCAGGCCGGCTTGATATTTCATTACTAAAGGCATTAATAAAAAAAGCAGATTTATTCATTTCAAACTCTACAGGACCAATTCATATAGCAGCTGCATTTGGAGTTTATATTATTGGTTTTTATCCTAAAATATTATCCTGTTCACAAAAGAGGTGGGGACCCTATACAGAAAACAAAACAATTTTCATCCCAACAATTGACTGCAGCAATTGTACACGCGAGCAATGTGAGAAATTGAACTGTATGAATAGTATTGATATTGGCAGAGTATTTGACGAAACTAGAAGTGTTTTAATGATTTAATAATAATCAGGAGCTTTTTGATGTATTCTTTAAAATGGATGTATGTTTTTCTATTCATACTTTCAGTCAGTTTGAACATTTTATCGCAAACTAATTCATTTAATGGAGAATTTAGGGTTTTAGATAACAAAGCTTTTAAGGAAGGTGAAAAATTAACATTTGATGTCAATTATGGTTTTGTTACTGCCGGAATTGCGGTAATGGAAGTTCCAAAAATTAAAAAAATATCAGGTAGAGAAGCCTACCATGTAACTTTTGAAGTTAATTCAGTACCTAGCTTTGATATGTTTTATAAAGTAAGAGACAGGTATGAAACCTACATCGATGTTGAAGGATTATTTCCCTGGAGGTTTGAGCAGCATATAAGAGAGGGCGGGTACACAAGAGACTTTTCTGCTTTCTTCGATCAACGGAAAGGCAAGGCAAAAACGACCGAAGGTGAATATGAAATCCCTTTGTATGTGAATGATATTGTTTCTGCTTTCTATTATGCACGTACTTTGGATTATTCAAATATGAAAGTAAGTGATCTGATCCATCTGCAGAATTTTTATAAAGATAAAGTTTACAATCTGGACGTTAAATTTTTAGGTAAAGAAACTATTGAAGTTCCTGCTGGTAAATTTGATTGCATTATTGTTGAGCCGCTTGTGAGAGAGGGAGGGCTCTTCAAGCACGAAGGAAACATTATTGTCTGGCTCACAAATGATGAATTAAAAATGCCCGTGAAGGTGAGAACAAAAGTGGTAATAGGATACGTGGAGGCAAAGCTTACCAACTATGAAGGACTTGCCGGAGAATTAAAGGCTAAACGCTAATAATTTTAATTAATGTTGAAATTGAGGAGGCTGTAGCTTCCTCTTTTTCTTATTAATAACTTCATAATTTATTATCTTTGCTTAAACTAAACATTAATACTAATCTGAATTTAAATTGGAAGAATTTAACCAGGAACAAAATCAACCCGAACCCGAAAAACCGGAAGAGAATACTAACATTGTTGAACCTTACTCTCCTTATCCACTTATTTCTCCGATAGCAGCTGCATTCCTCGGATTGATTGGAGGTTTTATTCTCTATCAGTTCGTAGGCGGGTTGTTAACTTTGTTGCTTTTCGGATTTAATCTTGATGCAGCACCTGTGAATGGTATAAGGTTAATAACCATATTCGGACAAATCTTTTTTATTATGCTACCCGCATTGCTTTTCAGCAAGTGGATTTATGGAGATATTTCAAAAATTATTTCTCTAAAATTACCTGACTGGAAGGAACTGTCTTTATACATTTTAGGGATTATAATACTCACACCGCTTCTTCAAAGCTATCTGTACATTCAAAATTTTTTTGTTGAAAAATTAGCAGCTCATTCCCAACTGGTTAATTCAATTAAAACTTTACTGGATTCGCTGAATGAGCTAATTGAAAAAACTTTCGGTAACCTTATGAGCGCTCAAAATATTCCCGAAATGATTTTGGTGGTAATTACAATTTCTGTCATACCGGCAATTTGTGAAGAAATTATGTTCAGGGGATATATTCAACGAAGCTTTGGATTCAAACTTAAACCATATCTGGCTGTTCTGATTACAGCTATTTTCTTTGCTTTATACCATTTTAATCCTTACGGAATAATTCCGCTTGCAATATTAGGTTTTTATTTCGGGTTTGCTGCTTATAAAAGTAAGTCTCTAATAATTCCAATGACACTTCATTTTCTAAATAATTTTTTTGCTGTAACGCTCTACTTTATTTTAGGTGATGATGAGTTAATTAACAGTAGTGTTTCAGACTCTTCCTCACTGAATGAGAATATTCAATATTTCTTTTTGATGATTTTTCTATTTGTTGGTTTAATTTTTTTAATAAGACAATACTACAAAAAATATAAAATCGTTTAGGAGGTTATAATGCCAGTTTGTCCAAATTGTAATTACGAATATGTTGAAGGAATAGTGATTTGCCCTGATTGCAACACACCTCTTGTGGATGCATCTGAATTAAAAAAGTATCCTGAACTGAATGAAGAAGATTGGGTTCTTGTTTATACTTCTTTTAATTTAATAGATGTTGATATGCTTAAGGAAAATCTGGAAAGTGCCGGAATTGGCGCAACAGTTCTTTCACAAAAAGATTCCAGCTTTCCAGCTCCGGGTGATCTATCCGTGGTTAAGCTGATGGTAAAAAAAATAGATGTTCATGCAGCGCTTGAATTTATTCAGGAAGTTAAATCAAAATAATCTGATTCAGAGGCAGATGTCAACCAGTGAGAATTTAAAGAGAGTAATTGTTGCCATTGTTGCAATACCGGTTATATTAATTGCAACCTATTTAGGAGGATATTATTTTTTATCATTCGTAAGTATTATTAGCCTGCTTTCGTTTTATGAATTCTCCCTGATTGCAAAAAATAAAGATGCACGTACAAATCTGCTGTTTGGTGAAATAATAATCCTTTTATTTCTGGTAAATCAGTTTAAAGGTTTTATTGATACTACTACGCTCATAGTAATTTCCTCCCTTTTTCTTTTGACATTTGAACTTTTTCGGAACAAAGATTCAGCAATACTTAACCTGGGTGTCACTTTTCTTGGAATATTTTATATCGGAATATTTTCAGCCTCACTAATTGCACTGCGGGAGTTTTATCCATATATGGGTGATGATTATTATTATGGTTCATATCTAGTTATTTCCGTCTTCATTTCAACATGGATAGGTGACTCTGCTGCTTATTATGGCGGAACTGCTTTCGGAAATCATAAATTATTCCCCCGTGTAAGTCCAAATAAAAGTTGGGAAGGAGCAATTTTTGGATTTATTTTTTCTGTTCTTACTATGATCTTGGCAAAGTTGATTGCGCTTGATTTTTTAAATCTGTTTAATGTTGTGGTTATTGGAATTATTATTGGTATTGTGGGACCGATTGGTGATTTAGTTGAGTCTTTACTTAAAAGAGATTCTGCAGTTAAAGATTCCTCATCATTCATACCCGGACATGGTGGATTTTTTGATAGATTCGATTCTTTACTTTTTAGTGTTCCTGTGATCTGGATGTATCTGAGATATTTTGTTTAAAAATTATTAAAAAATGAAAACGAGAGAAAAAGTAAGTGTGATAACTCTTGGCTGTTCTAAAAACACGGTTGATTCAGAAAGATTATTAAGACAACTGCAAGCTAACAATCTTGATTTACGTCCTAATCCATCTGAAGCTGATACAGTGATAATCAATACTTGTGGTTTTATTGAAGCTGCTAAAGAAGAATCAATCAACACCATATTAACTGCAGTAGCAAATAAAAATTCAGGATTAACAAAAAGAATATTTGTAGCTGGCTGTCTGTCCCAACGCTATAAAAATGAGCTTCAAAATGAAATACCTGAAGTGAATTTATATTTCGGCACCGAAGATTATAAAAGGATTTTAAATGAACTGGGTGGAGAGTTAAAGAAAAATCTTCTGGGTGAAAGATTAATATCAACTCCTTCTCATACCGCTTATTTAAAAATATCAGAAGGATGCGATCATCCCTGCACATTTTGCGCAATTCCAATTATGAGAGGTTTACACCGTTCAAAATCTATCGAAGAACTCGTTGAAGAAACAAAATATCTCGCTGAGAACAATACTAAAGAATTGGTACTTATAGCACAGGATACAACCGACTATGGAAAAGATCTTTACTTTAAAAGGAATATTTCACAACTTATTAATAAGCTAAGTGAAGTTAATGGAATCGAATGGATCCGCTTGATGTATGCTTATCCATCGAGGTTTCCCGATGATTTGATTGATGAAATTAAAAACAATGAAAAAGTTTGCAATTACATCGATATTCCTCTTCAGCACATTTCAGATAATATTCTTAAATCTATGCGACGAGGAATTTCAGGAAATCAAACAAGAAAATTGTTGGCTAAGTTGAGGGAAAGGATTCCGGAACTGGTTCTACGGACTACTTTTATTGTTGGCTATCCCGGAGAAACTGAAAGAGAGTTTAAAGAGCTTTGTGATTTTGTTGAAGAATTTAAATTTGAAAAGATGGGAACATTTACATACTCGATGGAAGAAAATACAGAAAGCTACACACTGGGTGATCCTGTTCACGAAGAAATTAAAAAAGAACGGCAAAACAGATTAATGGAAATTCAACGAGAAATATCAGCAGAAAAGAACAGAGAATTAGTAGGCAAAGAACTAAAAGTATTGGTTGAAGCTCTTGAAGGAGATTTTTATATTGGACGCACGTTTAGAGATGCATCGGAAGTTGATGGCGAAGTTCTTATTTCAGCAGATAATGGTAGAATTTCTTTGGGTAATTTTTATAATGCGATTGTGTACGATTCTAACGAGTATGATCTTTTTGCTAAGATCAATTAATTATTGGGAGATTTTGAGA
Source organism: Ignavibacteriaceae bacterium (assembly GCA_026193755.1). Taxonomy (GTDB): domain Bacteria; phylum Bacteroidota; class Ignavibacteria; order Ignavibacteriales; family Ignavibacteriaceae; genus IGN2. The sequence goes on from JAPHUI010000008.1 coordinate 5,167, forward strand.
TGAAAAAAATAATATTAGTCTATTTTATTCTATTTACCGGAAGCATTTTTGCACAACCGGAAAATTTCACACGCACTCCTGAAAAAAAGGTAAAATACTATCAGGATTTTTTAAGTTTTAAAAGTGATAATAATAAAACTAGACTGGACGTTTTTATACAGGTTCCTTATAACGCAGTTCAATTTATAAAAACCGGGAAAGGATTTGAAGCTGCTTATACACTTACCGTTTCTGTTTACGATGAAAATAAAAAGAACCTGATAACTGAGAAAGTTTGGAACGAAAAAATTGTAGCTATGAGCTTTGAGCTAACGACTTCACCCGAAAATTTTAATTTGAGCAATCGTTCTTTTGAGCTAACACCCGGTGTTTATACAATTGTAACAGATTTGCTTGATAAAGATTCGAAGAACGAATATAATTCTGAAAACAAGGTGACAGTAAAAGACCTCAACTCACTCCCTTCGATGAGTGATGTAATGTTGATTTCAAAAAAGACTCAAGTTGAAAATAACTCGAAAATTATTCCAAATGTGTCCAGAATTGTCGTCACTGATCGCGATCCATTATCAACATTTTATGAAATTTATTCTGATACTTCGGGTTCCTTTCTTGTTGATTATGAAGTTTATGATGACAAAGAAAATTCTTTATATAAATTAACAAAGATGGTAGAAATTAAAAAAGGAAGTAACCAGATTTTTAACAACCTCGATTCATTAACATTAAACATTGGAAAATATTTACTAAAAATTACATTAAAAGATTCCACAAGTAAGGTTTTTGATACTTCAGTAAAAGCTTTTAATTCAAGATGGGTCGGTGTCCCCGCATCACTAACTGATCTGGATAAAGCAATTGATCAATTAATTTATATTGCTAATAAAGAGGAAATTGACTTTATTGAAGCCGGTGATAACCGATTGGAGAAAGCAAAACGTTTTGTAGCATTTTGGAAAAATTTAGATCCAAATCCTGCTGATGAATACAATCCTGTCTTTAATGAGTACTTCAGCAGAGTGGCTTATGCCAACGATAATTTTTCAACTTACTCTCTCGAAGGTTGGAGGTCCGATAGAGGAATGGTTCTGATTATCCTTGGTGCGCCCGATAATATTGACCGACATCCCTTTGAATATTATTCAAAACCTTATGAAGTATGGCAGTATTATAATCTCAACAGGCAATTTATGTTCATTGACTATACAGGATTTGGAGATTACAGATTATCACCAGATACACCTCTTTATGGAGATCTTTACAGATTCAGATACTAATCACAAAGTCGCTTTATCCGGGGTGAGCAGTTATTAGCTCACCTTTTTATTTTTTTATCTGCTTAACAAAAATGGTACTGACCGTAACTATAAATCCACTCCTCGAAAGAAGATATTATTATTCTCAACTTAAACTTTCCTCTGCAAACAGAAATGGAATACTAACTTTGAAAGCCGGTGGAAAAGGAATAAATGTAAGCCGTCAATTAAATAAGCTTGGTGTTGCTAACATTGCATTGGTCTTTACTGGTGGAGTAAACGGAAAATTATTTCGTGATGCTTTGCGGAAGGAAGGAATAAATTTTTCTGATATTAATATCAGGTCTGAATCAAGAGACGCTGCGATAATTGTTGACCAGAAGGCTGAAAAAGTCTATTCATTCTTTGGAACAGATTCTTCAGTTTCACCAGCCGAGATAAGGGAATTCATCTTGAAAATGGAAAAAGCTATTACAACTTGTGAAATTGTTGTATTCTCCGGAAGCTCGCCATGCAGAGAAGCTGATGAAATCTTCAGCAAAGGTATAGAGATAGCTAACAAACTGGACAAAATTTCTATATGTGACACTTATGGAAATCGCTTTCAGAAATGTTTAAATGCTTCTCCTACGATTGTTCATAATAACGTTGGTGAAATCCAGAAATCACTAGTTATAGGATTAAATAGTGAAGCTGATCA
>JAPHUI010000056.1 GCA_026193755.1 Ignavibacteriaceae bacterium
ATTTAATCTCCAAGAATAAGAATTGTGTAGCTGAAATTTAAGGAAGTGATACTATTTAGACAAAGTTTTAATGAGTGCGCCCCTGCAGTAACCAAGTACTGCAAGGGACACTGATATGAAAACAGGTTTATTTCATCAAGATCATTTTATTGGTTTTACTAACTGAACCAGCCTGGAGTGTATAATAATAAATACCGCTTGCTAAATCTTTAGCGGAGAATTCAACTTCATACGTTCCTGCTGATTTAGTTTCATTAACCAAAGTTGCGACTTCTTTGCCAAGTTCATCATAAACTTTAAGTGTAGTAAATGACGCTTCAGGAATTGAGTATCTTAAAGTCGTGGAAGGATTGAAAGGATTCGGATAATTATCATACAGTTTAAATGCTGTTGGGTTCAATTCATTTTCGTTGATATTAGTAACAGTAGTAATACTTATCATAGATGAGTCCCATCTGAGAGAAGGATTTTTATAACCCGCGTTAACTCTATAAAGACCGGCTGAAGGAGCTGAAAGAGTAAATGGATTACTTGATGTTGAGTTATTGAATGCTACTACAGTTCCATTTGAATCAACCAATTCTCCAGCTACTTTACTTGATGTGCCGCTCAGTGTAATTTGTACCTGCAGATCATTTACAGACACAGATACAATACCATCTTGTAACGAATGGCATCCGCTACCACTACAACCCGGGTTTGCACCATTGAAAGAAGGTTGGGATATATTTGCAGGAATGATTAAAAGAATAATTCCTAATAGTAAAAGTAGTAATGAATACTTCATATGTTTCTCCTTATTATTCATTAATAATTGTTAATTACAAAATAATTATAAATAAATAAATTTCCCCAATCAATGTCATTTTTTTGAGATTGTGAATTGGATGAGCAAGGGAGGGACTGGATTCTCAACAAATTTTATTAGAACATGTCTTCTGAAGATTTATGGAAGGACTGTCCTCCGATCAGCCGCGGTGGATTAGCGCAGAAGGATCATCTTCTTAGTTTAGATAAAATTGTAAGATTTTATAAAATAATAAAGAGACCAAGAATAAGATTCAAGTTGCTGAGTTCTATTTCTTTGCTTACTTCTGTTTCATTTGACGGATGGTCCAAAGGATACACTGTTGAAGTAGCTTCAGGATTATACAACCAGTATTTCATTTCCATGAACACCCCAAAATTTGATTCAAATAATAAATCGAATCCACCTCTGAAATGAAATCCTGCCCCACCTTGAATTTCTTCTTTAACGCCAAAACCCAACTGATTAAAATAATCAATAACTTCTTTATCCAAAGAATTATCAATTGAATAAAAGCCAATTCCTAAACCGCCAAATGGTTGTAAGGTTCCAGTCATTGCTCGAAGAAGTATAGAAAGTTCCAGATAAAGAAATGATGAGCTGCCTTTGGATAGATAATCAATCCTTGTATCCGCAGAATACCAGCCTACATTAGCCCTGATGGAAATTGGTGTTGTGGATCTTACTACTAAAAATAAATTTCCACCTGTTCCGCCTTCATAATTTTTACTTTTGAATGGTAGAAGCAAACCTCCACCAATTCCATATTGGACACTTCTCATTTCTTGTTCAGTGTTCACAAGAGAATCTGGAAAAGGTGTTTGGGACAGAAGATTATAACTAAGCAATAATAAGAACCAAAATATTTTCACACCACTCACTTTTTATTTTAGTGAATGAATAGTTATTTGATTAACACCATTTTTTTAGTTTCTCTAAAATCTCCCGCTTGTAATTTATAGAAATAAATTCCGCTTGGTAACCAACCTCCATCGAATTCAACTTCATATTCCCCAGCGGCTTTTTCTTCGTTAACGAGTGTTGTAACTTCATTTCCGAGGATGTCATAAACTTTGAGTGTAGCCCTCACCCGTCCTTCGGACACCCTCTTCCTAAGGGAGAGGGAAGTTGAGAGAGTAAATTTTATTTTCGTTGTCGGATTAAACGGATTAGGATAGTTTTGATAAAGTACAAAATCATTCACCACAGCAATATCATTTTTAACATTTGTAACAGGTGTCAGATTAATTGAATACATTGAACGACCAAATGTCGCTGCGATTAATGTTCTTGTTGGATTATGCAGTACCAAATCTGTAATTGGTGAGTTCGGAAGATTTTCACCAAGATAATTCCAGCTGTTGCCCAAACTATCAGAAACAAAAACACCAACATCTGTTGCAACGAATAATCTGCCAGCAGAATCCGGATCAACAATGATATCATTTACAGGTGCATCAGGCAGGTTGGAAGAGATTGACACCCAGTTTACTCCTGCATCAGTCGTTCTGAAAACGTGAGGAAGATATTCATCATATCTATACCCAGATAAAGTTACGTAAGCAATCATTGCATCGTAAGGATCAACAGCAACTCTGGTTACCCATCTGACAGGAAGAGGATTAGAAATTTTCGTCCAGTTTGCCCCACCGTCAATAGTGACCTGAACATTTCCATCATCAGTCCCAACATAAACTACATTTGTATCAGAAGGTGCAGAAGCAATTGTGGTGATAGTTCCGTAAACCTGGTTTCCTGTTGGTGGTCCATTTGTTAAATCCGTACTAATTGGTGTCCACGAAACCGCACGGTTAGTTGTTTTATAAAGACGATGTGTTCCGAGATAAAGTTTAGCTGGGTTTGTGGGATCAATTATAAATGGTGTGCTCCAGTTAAACCTATCGGTGCCGGGTACACCATTTAATCCATAGCTAAAATTATTTCCACCGTTGGTAGATCTGGCAAAACCACCATACTGGTATTCAGCATAAACATAATTGTTGTTGGATGGATCTACTAAAACGTAAAATCCATCACCGCCATAAATTTGCTGCCAGTTGTTTGGAGTTCCTGTTAAGGTTCTGTTTGTTCCGTTATCTTGAGTTCCTCCATAATATCTGTTGGGTAATTGATAATCCACATCGCAAGTATAGAATTGTGTGATAGGCATTGATGTTATAAAATTCCAGCTCGAACCTGCATTTGTTGATTTATAAACTCCTCCGTCGTTACCGGCGACAATAAAATTTGGATTTGCGGGATGAATATACATTCCGTGCTGATCAACGTGCATACCTCCTGAAGAAGAGAACCATGAGCCTCCTCCGTTTGTTGTTTTGTAAACATCCAGACCCATTACAAAGACATTATCAGGATTTGAAGGATCTACCCGAATATTTCCAAACCACCAGCCGTAAGATGAATAGAATCCGCTTAGTGAACCATCATTTGTTCTTGTCCAGCTATCACCATTGTTAGCTGATTTATAAACTCCGTCAAAGTAACCGACGTCATCGGCATAAATTGTATAAATAATGTTTGGAGAGGAAGCACAAATTGAAATTCCGATTCTTCCAATGTTTGGTGAATTATTTGGTAAGCCGTTTACTAATTCTGTCCAGTTTTCTCCACCGTCATTTGAGCGGTAAAGTCCACAGCTCGGTCCACCGTACGATAGTCTGTCGGGTCTTCGTATTCTTTCCCACATCGCAGCAAATATAGTATCAGGATGCAAAGGATTTATTGCTAAATCAATGCAGCCTGTAGAATCTGAAATGAATAATTTGTTTTCCCAATTTATCCCGCCATCTGTAGAACGGTATAATCCTCTTTCAGAATTTTTCCCGAATAGTTTTCCCATTGCACCAAGAAAAACTATTTGCGTGTTTAAAGGATTGACAACTATACGAGAAATGTTTTCAGTTGCTTCAAGCCCGAGATGATTCCAGGTAGTTCCACCATCTATTGATTTGTAGACTCCGTTTCCGCCATAAGTTACTGATCCTCCGCCGCCGTTTACTTCTCCCGTTCCAACATAAATTATATTCGGATTTGTCGGATCGATGACAAGATCGCCTATGGACATTGTGTAAGTTTCGTCAAAGATAGGAAGCCAGTTAAGCCCACCATCAACTGATTTAAATACTCCACCTGAAGCGATGCCTGCGTATATTGTATCAAAGCTTGTCGGGCTCATTTCAATATCCGTAACTCTTCCACCGATGTTAGTCGGACCACGAAGTACCCACGGATTTGTTGTTGAAGATCTTGATGATGCTTTTATTTGTTTTGTCTGTTCTATTGCTTCATAATATTTCTCAAGCGGAACTTCTCCTAATGGATAAGCTCTTTGCATAAAAAACCAATCTGAGGGAAATTCCTTTTCTGATTGTTTGATTGGTTGATTGGAGAAAAAGATAAACCCAATTATCAAACTAATTACAAATAGTACAGAGCGATAAACAAATTTTTTCATCAAGAACCTTTAAAAATTATTTTAGTAAAATCATCTTCTTTGTTTCAACAAAGTTGCCTACTTTTAGTTGATAAAAGTAGACTCCAGTTGGTAA
>JAPHUI010000446.1 GCA_026193755.1 Ignavibacteriaceae bacterium
CCATATTACCTTGTTCTTTCGTAAAATTTTTCGATTTTGTAATTAATGTTAATTAAATCCTCTTCGGAAATCTTGAGGCTATGTTTAATTCTCTCTATTTCTTTAATTAAAGATTTTAGCTTTGTGACAGATAATGTAGATTTCTCAGAGATTATCCGGATTGTTTCCTCATCAATGGTGCTTGTCTTAACAGAATATTTATTCCTTATATAATCCAGAAAATAAGAAAATTTCTTCTCCGCAATATTTTTGTAATCTTTTTGTTGATAATAAAGACTGCCAACGGTTTCTACAAATTCAAGTGTCGTATTTGTAAGAGGAGATATCATCGGAATAATTCGCTGCTTCCTTCTTCCATAGAAGAAAATAAAAAGGAAAACGGAAACCAGCATAATAAAATAAGCCCACTTAAGAGCCCGCTGTGACAGTATGTACTGCAATGTAGTTGCTGAATATTTATTACCATCTTTGTAATAATCATCCCATAGTGTCTTTTGAGAAGGCAGATGTGAAAGTGCCTTATACACATACTCATTGTTTGTGGACTTTAACAGATGATAATTCGTAAACGCAAGAGGAACAGTGTTCAGTAAAAAATTTCCATCTCCATATTTTATTCTTAAAAAATTAACATTTTCATTTCCATTTCTTCCAAGCACCTGCACTAAAGCTGTATCGAATTCACTAAAATAATTTTCAAAATTGCCTGTGAAATATGAATATCCTGTATCTGATTTTAAATCTGCCAAAGTGAAATTAATATTCACCGAATCCTCGCTGAAAAACATATCGAAAGTTTTAATTTTTAGTGAATCGGCAAGATTGCCGTAAATTCCAAATGCTGATATGAAAACATTATTTCCCTCTGCTACATAATCGAGAAGATATTCCGTATCGAGTTTGTCAGGAGAGAAAAAAGTGTTTATGAAGACATAATTAGTATTGTGATAATATTTGTCTTTAAGAATATTATAGATAGGAAGCTCTTTTAATTCAAATTCATTATCAGGAAATAATCCTGGAGCAATATCATATACTATATAACCGCCGTAAGGAATTTTATCCTTCTTAGCAAAACTTTTGGACCAATCAATTTCCTCCGGCTCAACAATTTTAATGATGGTCAGGACTATTAAAGCAACAATCAGGGGTACTATAAATTTTAGATTCTTCTTTTTCATATTGATGCGATCAAACCGAATAGTTCATTGAAGTCACTCTGTGAGTTTTTCATTATATACTCATCAACCGGAAAATCCCCGTACCAAATCCATTCAAAACTAAATGTCGCACGCTGGAATGCATTTGATATCTGACTGTTATTAATCTCCGATATATACTGATGATTTGTTTTATTATTTTTTAATTCAATTAAATCTCTATCAGCTAACAGCTTGAGTGACTTCAGAAAAAGATACCTGATAGCCACTTTGAATTGCTTGCTCTCCATAGCAAATGTAATCAGATCGTCGAAGTCAAGCTGATGGATATCTTCTTTGTCCTCAATCATTACTATATCATTGTTTACTATTTCCCCAAATATAAATCCTCTCCTGTCACCTTTAATTAATCCTCTTATAATCAATATTAACGCAAGAATAGCAAGTGCATAATAAAAATAATCAAGCGCTGTTGAGAAGGCTTTTGAAGAACGGAGCACTACAAGTTGCTGATTAATCCAGTTTTTAATTTTCGTGATCCAGTCTTCTGCTTTATCCTGACTGTTATCATAATTAAAAGCGGGATCGTTTTTGTATTTATTAAAAATATCTTCGGGCAGAAGCCTTATAGTGACTGCAAAATCTTCATTTTCGGCAGGCATTATTCTTTTTGTCGTATCAGTATAATCAATTTGGTAAGGGACTTTGGCAGAATTCGCCTGCTGACAAAAGCAAAATTGAGCGCCAATTAAAACGCAAAAAAAAGTGATGAAGAATCTTCTATAAAAGCACATAATTCAGCTAATGTCTTCGATTCGCTGTACAAGTCCCGGTGCTTCTCGTCGTTCTACAAGATTATAATACTGAAATGCAATTGCTATTGTACTTATTGAATACAAAAGAACTCCTAGTGAAGCAATAATTGAAGAAATAATATACAATACTCTTCCCGTATCCCCGGTGCTTGAATCTACACCCGCAAATGCCAGAAAAATTGTAACAATATAATTAGGGACGTAAAGTACAAATCCAAGAAATCCCTGAATCATTCCTACCACAATTATAATCCCGAATGTAAACCACCAGTTTCCAGAAACTATTTTAATGCACCTGCTGACCGAATCGAAAAAGTCCAATCTTTCTTCAAGACGGACGATAAATATTATTGAGAGTGCAATTGAAAAATAGACGCCCGGTATTATTAAAAATATAAATCCAATAAATGCGAGAATTGAATATCCAATTCCCGTAAATAATATCATCCAAAAATTTCTTTTTACCATTTGCCAAACATCATCAATATCAAAATTTCCTGGTTCAGAAGTTTTATAAAGAATTAGATGAGAATAAGTCAC
>JAPHUI010000282.1 GCA_026193755.1 Ignavibacteriaceae bacterium
AAAGCACAACTACAGCTATTACGACCAGCAAAATAATTACTCCGGTCATTTATTTCCTCCATCATTATTGGATGATAATTTATTTTCAAACATTTGATTTAAAAGTTTGATAATCTTGCTATTACTGTTTCCTGTATCAATTTCAACTACTTTTTGAAGTTCGCCCTGATCGAACCATAAGCCATGATTCTTTTTGCACTTATCAATAATTATCTTCTTTTCTTCTCCCACAAAGACTTTGCTCATCCGTTTTCCACATATAGGACAAGAATAACTTCTTTCTTTTACTGATTCAGCTTCTTTAAATAAATCTTTAAGTCTGTTTCTTTCCTCTTTAGTTTCAAGAAGCAACTCAAGTTCTCCGTTATCGAGCCAGATTCCACCGCAGTTAATACAGTGGTCTATTTCAATTTTATCAAGTTCCAATACCAACATTGGCTCTTTGCAAACAGGGCAATTCATTTAATTATCCTTAAATAAAATCAATCGACTGTCCAAATTTATAATATCTTTTTTGAATGAATAATGTAAAATTTCAGATTCAAAACCATTTATTTGACTAAATCTTTTAGTAGACTATTTTCGCTGACAAGAGATTTAATTTCAGAATACGGCACAATTAACTCGGTCGGTCCGAATGCATATGCGGTAATATCATAATTGTTATAATAAAATATTAAGCTGTTATCCGTAATCAAAAAATTATCATTTAAACTAAATTCATCATCCTCAAACCAGAAACCTGCCTTGCCAAGGTCATCATCTGGATTTAATTTTTTTAATTTTCTGAATTCCTTTTCAGCAATTTTGGTCAGCTCATTTTGATTTTCTAATGAAATCAATTCATCAAGAGTAATTTCTTCTCCGTTTGTTAGATTAAAATTTTTAAATGATACAAAAGTATTTGGATGAGCGCCGCCTGTGAAAACGTATTCGGTATAATCTATCGAAAAAATATTTGCTTTATTTAGTTTAACTTCTCCGGTTCGCTCCACTGTCCAGGACTGAGGTGCATCAGGAAACTCCTTTTTAAACGATTCATAATCCTGGATGAAGCCGTCCATTAGGGTGTTAAAATCTACTGACTCCAAACCTCCCATTATATCCTTTGAAAAAAAATCTACTATTGTTTTATTAATTTTTTCTTCTACAATCTTATTTTCAGGGAATGAAATCTCTGGAAACTCTATTTTAATTTCAGCACAATTTTCATTTCGTAAGCTGTCGCATCCCGCAGATTTTTTATGGTACTTAACCATTTCATAAGTGAGATTTTCATTTAGAAATGAATTGCTTTCGTTACACCCTAAGAAGTTAAATAGCGCAAATACACTAAATAATAATATCGACGTCTGAATATATCTCATAAGTAATTTTTATCTGGTTTCTTTGGAAAAATAATAAGCAAAAATAGCTAACATTTGGAATAGTTACATCACTGTATTTCAATTCAAAGCTTATGAATTTGATGTAATTCATTTATTAGTTTGTTAATATTTGGTTCAAGTATATTTAATTGCCCAAGTGTATCATCAAATGATTCTATTCCAATCAGACCTTTAGTAGTATTTATTACTCCGTTTCTCAGAACATCAAGATTATACCCACCTTCCAGAAAAAAAATAATTTTACCTGAACAAATTTCATCAGCTAATTTTATTAATGCTCTTGAAATCCGGTTAAATCCTGTCAAGGTTAAATTTAAATTAGCCAGAGGATCATCCCAATGAGCATCAAATCCAGCAGAGATTAATAATATGTCAGGATTAAATCTTCTTAAAGCAGGAAGCATTATTTCTTCATAAACAATCTTAAAACTGTGATCTCCAACGCCTGCTTCCAACGGAATATTTATTATGGTACCCTCAGCTTGCCCACTACCAATTTCTCCAATGCTGCCTGTTCCGGGGTAGAAAGGATATTGATGTGTTGAAATAAATAATATGTTCGGGTTATCACCAATTAAAGCTTGCGTTCCATTACCGTGATGAACATCAAAATCTACAATGGCAACTTTTCCAATTTTAGGATTTTGCAAAGCAGCTTTTGCAGCAATTGAAATATTCCCAAACAAACAGAAACCCATCGACCGGTTTGCTAGTGCGTGATGACCCGGAGGACGTAACAAAGCGAATCCGTTTTTCAAATCTCCATTAATTACAGACTTCGTTAAATCGATTGAACTTCCAACTGCCATAGAAGCCGCATCGAATGAATACTCATTTGCATAAGTATCAGGGTCAAGATGTCCTCCACCTTTTTCACAAAATTCATTTACATAATTGATGTACTCTTTAGTATGACAAAAACTAATCTCTTTAATTTCTGCTCGTCGGGATTTAATCGGTTCCACTTTTTGGTATAATCCACTCTCTTTTAACCCGGTTAAAATTGATTCTAACCTTTTTGCATTTTCAGGATGACTGGGCTGGTCATGTTTTAGAAAAACCGGATCGAAAACAATTCCTGTAGTTTGCTCAATCATTTTAATTATTCCTAATAATTACCTGTTTATAACACTTAAAAATGTCATTACCTATTAATCATAAAAAAATATTGTGATTATAGATTATTTTTTGCAATTTGTCAGAGAAATATAAATATCGCTATCCGGAATCAAAGCGAGATCAAGTTAATAATATATTCATCGAAAATCATTCAATAAAAGATATAATAAATAATTTGCATTTTCACAAGACGTCGTATTTAGATGAGGACATTTAATTTTTTTATGAACCGGGTATTTTTTCTGCCAATTCTGTTTGTAATTTCTCTTTCAATGAATTTACATCCGCAAATTCAGCGGCGGGTGAACTTAACTTCAGATAAGTACGAAGTACAACAGTGGGAAAGAGTAAACATTAAAGCAAGTTTAAATTTCAACGGCATAAATACTTCCTATAGATTCCTCATTAACAACAAACAAGTCACTGTTGGGGTAAATAATAATCAAATAAAAAATTATGAATTTAAGAACACAGGTACCTTCACAGTTAAAGTATTGGCAAAAAGCAATCCAAACCAGGAGATAAACAATCCCACACTCACTGACTCAATCACAATTACCGTTAGGAAAGTAGAATTATTTGTAAACCCACCTGAAGTATTTACCGGAGATAAGGTTTCCATTAAGCTTGGATATAATTTACCAGAAAATTATGTTAAGTATCGTTTTCACTTTGGAGATAACTCGCAAGGCGAATGGTTAAATGAATCGATAACAAATCATGCTTATGAACATAATGGCAGTTACAGAGTATATGCAGAGATCGGCAAATTTGATGGAGCTACACTTTACGATAAAATTCAGAGTGATATTAAAAGGATAAAAGTTAATATTAAACCATCTTTTAAAGTCAGCTTATCTGCGATATCATATGCAACCGTTGATCAAAATATAACCTTTACAGCTACTCCGATTACTAATGTACCGGATCAGAATTTCAGATTTCAATTTGACTTTGGAGATGGAACAGCTGAAATTATTAAATCAAGCAGACAGATAAAACATTCATATAGAAACACCGGTACATATTATGCCCGGGTCAGACTGATTAAAAGTGAAGAACAAGTGCTTGCAACATCTGAGTCAATAAAAATTATTATTAAAGATCTTGTGATACCAGAAGAGAGTGTTTCGTTAGTAGTTACTCCGATTGAGGTGGTAACGAATGAAGTAGTCAAATTCAAATTGCAAATTCAGGCTGAATACGGAAACTTGAGATACAGGTTTTATTATGGTGCTGGATTACCACCAAGTCCCTGGCTGGAAATTCCTGAATCAAGCTATAGATATGAACAACCGGATATTTATAAAGTTTACGCAGAGGTTGGAAGATTTGACGGAGACTCAGTTTACCCGCTCGTCAGAAGTAATACTAAACAGGTAAAAGTCAATCCTTATTATAAAGTTAATCTTTCAGCAAAAAAATCTGTTCAGGTGGATGAGATTATTACATTCACAGCTCTTACCAGCACAAATGCTACGAACAATAATTTCAGGTATATTTTTAATTTTGGAGATAACACAGAAACACCTTCACAACCAGAGAATGTTATAGATCATTCGTATACAAAAACAGGGACTTACAATGCAAGTGTAAATCTTATAACAAGTGATGGTTTAATATTAGCAGAATCCAATATAGTGAGCATAAACGTACAGGATTTGGTAATACCGCAGCAGAGTATTTCATTAATCGTTAATCCAATTGAAGTAGAGACCGATGAAGAAGTTGTTTTTAAACTGCTACTTCAGAATGAGTACCAAAATTTAAAGTATCGATTCCATTATGGGGAAGGTCTGCAGCCTGGTCCGTGGCACGATACTCCTGAATCAAAGTACAGTTATCAAAGATCGGATACTTATGATGTTTTTGCAGAGATTGGAAGATTTGACGGGGACTCGGTTTATACGCTTGCTACTAGTGAAACCAAGCGTGTAAAAGTCAATCCTTTTATTGATGTCAAACTTTTTGCTGAACCGTCTGCGAATGTCGACGAGGAAATTACATTCAAAGCAGAAGCTATCACAAATATCGAAAACCCTGATTTCAGATATCTTTTTGATTTTGGTGATTCGCATCATTCTGAACCGCAACAGGAAAATACAGTCATACATCATTACAATAAAAAAGGTAAATATAACGCTAGTGTTAAACTTCTTAATGCTCAGGGTAAAATATTAAAATCTGGAAATCTCCTGATAAACATAGATGAACCTAACAATTTGTTATTGTATATTCTTATTGCACTCGGCATACTACTCGGTAGCTCTTTTATGATTAAATATCTCTTCACTCCAAAAATAAAATTAACATCACATTATGATGAAGGGGAGCAGGCTATGACAAAAGAAAAAGATAACTTAATCGAAATGAAAATTCGAATAAATCCAAATACTAGTGAAGCAAAGTTTCAACTGGATATTCCAGAAAAAAAATTACTGGATAAGATAAGGAGAGAAAAATGAGTGAATCCGTTCAGAACGTTAGTGAATTATTTTCACTGACAAAAGACTCTACGCAAAAAGAAACGTCGAATGAAAACTGGCAGAAATTAAAAGAAAGACTAACTAAAGAAGTTAAAGGAGTAAAATGGACAGGTTCAAAGTTTGATATTATTCCGCGTGTGGCTGAGCTGCTTGATATAAAAATTCCAACAATATTTTTATCGACCTGGAAGAAAAGCGATGAAATAAAAAAGATTGTTAAAGAGTCAGCTTCTGCTCCCGAGGAAAAGTTTGAACTTAATCTTTCCCAACATAAAATTACAAGTGAACACAAGCCATATATAGAAGTAAGCATTAAGAACATAGCAGTTTACAAAATTGAATTTGACGTTAATTTAACTTTTACCCTTGAAGGATTTATTATAAAAATTCAAGATGGGAATATCTATCAAATTGACTCTGGAATTTGTAAAGCGAAAGGAACATTGAGCTGGGAGAAGATTCAGTTACTGGAAAAAAGTCTGGAACCAATTAAACTTCCCGGATCAATACAATTCAATTAATATGGATTCGTGGATTAAAATCTATTTATTAACTTGATTTTTTTTCTGGTTGTAAATATGATTTGTAATGAAATAAAAAATGCGAACCTGTTAACTAAGACTAACCAGGTTCGCACATCTGATACACTCGGCTCCGCAGGTAGGACTTGAATCCATCAAAAGCCGGATCTTCGACCTACGACACCCTGATTAATCCGGCAACTGCCGGACTCTAACCGGAAGTATTTCT
>JAPHUI010000247.1 GCA_026193755.1 Ignavibacteriaceae bacterium
CCGTTAACACCTTTAGCAGAAATAGCAATATCGCTCTTTACCAGATTCTGTAAAACCTTTGCAGCCAATTGATATGGAATCTGGTAACTCTCCGAAATCTCCTTCGCAGACGAGTATCCGGAAGAATTCTTCAGAGCCATAAATTTGGCTGCCATTAGGGCATATTCTGCTTTTTTGGATAATTTTAGCATACATAAAGGACTAAATTAGTCTGATATTAAACTAAGAAATATCAATTTTAAATGCAAGTCGGTTTTTTTATATAAAAAGAGAAGTTGATCTAATGTCAGTCTGAGTTTGTCGAAGACTAACCAGTAATCCTTTCGTCATACTTCGATAAAATCAGTGTGACAGTTGATAGTCATTCTGAGCGAAGCGAAGAATCTCCTGGCTATGTTTCAAGATTCTTCTGTCACTTCGTTCCTTCAGAATGACAGATTCTAATCGAACTGTCACTTCAATAACACCATCTTCCTAGTTTGTACAAATTCACCATCCTTGAGTTGATAAAAATAAATTCCACTCGGTAGGTTTGCTGCATTAAACTCAACTTCATATTCTCCGGCAGGTTTTTCTTCGTTAACTAAGGTTGCAATTTCTCTTCCGAGGATGCCGTAAACTTTTAATGTAACGAACCCCTCCTTCGTCCTCCCCTTTACCAAAGGGGGGGAAACAGGTGGGGTTGGAATTGTATATTTTATTTTTGTTGTTGGGTTAAACGGATTTGGATAATTCTGATGCAATTGTATTTCAGTTGGTAAAAGATTTTCTTCTGATGAAGTAACGGTTGTGTTTATTTTAGTGATAAAAATATCTTTACCACCAGCACTAACTAACTGTGTTGTATCAAACATGGCGGAATCCCTAAAATATCCAGTCACATAAATATTTCCATACCCATCTGTTGCAATACTTTGACCCTCATCAAATAAACTGCCACCAGCTTCTATTACCCAAATAAGATTTCCATATGTTCCATACTTTGCAATAATAATGTCTGCTGAATTTCCATGAAAACTTCCGGTTATATATGAATTTCCAGTTGCATCAGTTGAAATTCCATAACCACCATAGTCATATTCACTCCCTCCGTAGCTCTTAACCCAAATACAATTCCCAATTGCATCATACTTAGCTATAAAGATATCTTCATAACCACTACTGTATATAGGGATCGTTCCAAAAACGGCAAAATCTGAAAAATGACCCGTCACATAAGAATTACCATATTCATCCGCTGAAATACTTTGTCCCGAATCATCAGAATTACCAAATACAGTTTTAATCCAAATAAGGTCTCCAAGTGCATTATACTTTGCAACAAAAATATCGGAATCATAAAATTGAGGTAATGGATTTTCTACAAATCTTCCAGTTAAAAAAATATTACCATTTGAATCTGCTGAAATACCTTCACTATAATCGTAAATAGATTCTCCAAAATTTTTCACCCAGGTAAGATTTCCGCTTGTATCATACTTTGCTACAAAAACATCAGTGTTACCAGAACAGACTAACTGTGTCGTTCCAAACAAGGCCGTTCCTCTAAAGTATCCAGTCATATAGCAATTTCCATTTTCATCTATTGAAATACCGTGACCCCTATCGGAATCAATTCCTCCTGCATTATTGGCCCATACACAATTTCCAATTGAATCATACTTTGCAATAAAAATATCATAATCGCCAAAACTGGTTAACTGAATAGTTCCGAATGTTACGGTCCCAAAAAAACTTCCAGTTATATATGAATTTCCGGTTGCATCTGTTGAAATACCATATCCATTATCGAAAAAATTTGAACCCACATTTTTAGCCCATAAACAGTTTCCACTGTCATTGTATTTTGCGATAAAAATATCATCCCAACCATTGCTGATTAATTGAATAGTTCCAAACATAGCAGTACTCCTAAATGATCCGATCACATAAGAATTTCCACTCGTGTCTATTGAGATACCTTGACCCGAATCATCGGAATTTCCTCCAGCACTTTGTGTCCAGTTAAAAGACCATTGTGCCAGGCATACAGGATTATATAAAAGAATTAATGAAATGAGAGAAAGAAAGAATAATCTGAACGATACTTTCATAACATTCTCGCTAGAATATTTTTAATAAGGTTAATAAATACAAATCTAGATCAAATGATCACTTCAACAACACCATCTTCTTCGTTTCTGAATAGTTAGAGGTTTTAAGCTGATAAAAATAAATCCCGCTTGGAAGGTCAGCACCGTCGAATTCAACTTCATATTCTCCGGCAGGTTTTTCTTCGTTGACTAGAATTGCAACTTCTCTGCCGAGGATGTCATAGACCTTTAATGTTACCAGTGCATTGTCATTCCGGGCTTGATCCGGAATCTCAAATTTTATTTTTGTTGTTGGGTTAAACGGGTTGGGGTAGTTTTGCTTTAATAAGAAATTCTCAGGTGGCTTTGAATAATTCTCTGCATTTTCTTCGAGTTCAGTAATTATTCCACCATTAATAGTTTTAAGAATAGTACCATAATTACCAACAACAGTTCCGGTGTTTATATCAGTAAATGAAACATCTGTTAGCATGGTTCCGCTGCCACTAATCTGAACAACCCAATTTTCACCTCCATTTGTTGTCCTCATAATGGTTCCATTATAACCTACGACTGTTCCGTTATCTTTATCTGAGAAGAAGATCCCCATAAGGAACTGTCCAATATTTTGACTAATCCAATTCGCACCACCGTTTGTTGTTCTTAATATTGTACCAGAAATTCCAACAGAATATCCCGTATTATTATCTGTGAAGTGAACATCCCTTAGCGTTTCGGTCGTTCCACTAGATTGTGGCACCCAAGTGATTCCTCCATTAGTGGTTAGAACGATAGTTCCATTTTGACCAACAACAGCACCATAATTTTCATCAACAAAATGAACTGCATGAAAATCCCCTCCTGTATTTGGCGATTGGACTACCCAGTTATTTCCTCCGTCTGTAGTTTTTATAATTCTACTTGCTTTCCCTACTATCCAACCAACATTATTGTTCACAAAGTAAACGCCATAAGACCAACTACTTGTTGGAGCAGTAAGCTGAAACCAATTAACTCCCCCATCAGTTGTACGTAAAACAATTCCACCAACGGCTGTTCCAGTATATTCATCAGTAAAACAAACATCTTCTAATGTATATGTTGTACCGCTCACTTGACTAAACCAATTATTTCCTCCATCTGTAGTTCTCAAAATTTTTCCATCACCGCCAACAGCAGCTCCGTTATTATCATCTGAGAATGATACTCCCCATAAGACATTTGTAGGTCCACTAGACTGGTTTAACCAGTTATTCCCTTCATTTGTTGTTCTTAGGATAGTACCTATTTCTCCAACAGCCATCGCAGTATTTTCACTGATACTAAAAACAGAGTTCAATTGAAACGAAGTTCCACTCTGTTGCTCAAACCAAGTCTCGCCACCATCTGTAGTATGCAAAATATTTCCATACCAACCAACAACCCAACCTGTAAATTCATCTACAAAATGTATTGAAGTTCTTATTGTGTAAGCACTATACTTAAGAATCCAGTTTGTACCACCATCTGTCGTTTTATAAATGCTGCCCCCAGTAAGCCAACCTATGTTTTCATTTATGAAGAAAACCGACCAGTAGGAAATGGTTCCACTCGTCTGAGTAAACCAATTATTTCCCCCATTTGTTGTTCTGAGAACGATACCGTACGTAGATGGATAAGCATTTTGTCCTCCAGTTACCGTTCCAATGTTAGCATCAGTAAAACAAACACTTCGAAGTTCAGTCAATGTACCACTATTTTGACCAAACCAGTAATTCCCTCCGTCAATTGTTCTTAGTATGGTTCCACTTTCTCCAACAGCAGTTCCAGTATTAATGTCCGTAAAAGAAACTGAATTCAGCAACTTAGTTGATCCACTTGTTTGATTAAACCAAGTATTCCCTCCATCTTCGGACTTTAAAATCGTACCTGAACTCCCAACGATGAATCCGATATTTGAATCAACAAAGGTAATACCTTTTAGATCGCTGACTGTCCCTGATGCTTGGAAAGTCCAAGAATTACCACCATCCGTTGTCTTAAGTATTGTCCCAGCATTCCCTACTAATATTCCATTCGATGAATCAAAAAAGAAGACACAATTAAGATTATTTCCCTGTGGTATAGGATTTTGCCAAAACCATCCTTCTTGCGCAGATATAGTAATCGAAAGAATAAAAACCAGGAGAGATATTTTAAGGGTTCGCATAATTTTACCC
>JAPHUI010000165.1 GCA_026193755.1 Ignavibacteriaceae bacterium
CCCAATCCAAATAATCCAAAAACAATTGATGGAACTCCCGCAAGATTATTTATCGATGTTCTTATTACCCTAGTGAAAAAGGTGTCCTTGGCGTATTCATTAAGGTATATTGCTGAAAAAACGCCGAGTGGCACTGTAAAAATGATCATAAGCAAAGTAACAGCAACAGTTCCAAATATCGCAGGACCTATTCCCCCTCCGGTCATATTATCACGTGGTTCATCAAGCAGAAATTCCGGAGAAATGACGCCGATACCTTCAATAAAGATTTTGCCCAGAAGCAATATCAAAATAAAAACAAGGAAGAAAAACATTAACCTTACTATCGTAAGTGATAGTACGCCGGAAATATCTTTTTTTCTTTTCTTAACTTCCATTTTACATTAACGCTTAAAAAGTGTTTTTCTTTCTCATCTTATTAATAATAATTTCGGCTATCAGATTTAGAAAGAAAGTTATAGTAAATAAAACTATACCGATAAAGAATAGTGCGAAATAGTGATCAGAACCTTGCGAAACCTCACCCATTTCTGCAGCAATAGTAGCCGTCATCGTCCTGACGCTTAGAAAAATATTCACAGTCATATTTGCTGCATTGCCTGCACACATAAGAACGATCATTGTTTCACCGATGGCTCTGCCAAAACCCAAAATGATGCTTGCAGAAACTCCGCTGAATGCTGCAGGAAGTATAACTTTGCTCACAGTCTGCCATTTAGTAGCACCCAAACCGTAAGAAGCCATTCGCAATTCATTTGGAATTGAGTGGAGAGCATCTTCAGTTAATGATGCAATTATAGGAATGATAACGAATGACAACCCAATCGAGGCAACGAAAGCGTTTAACCTGTTTGCAGGATTTAAAAGATCATTAAAGAATGATGCACCGACTACAAGCATAATAAATCCGAGTACGACAGTTGGAATTCCAGCGAATAACTCGATCATTGGCTTAAAGAATTCTTTTAACTTTGGGTTAGCTACTTCGGAAAGATAGATGCCTGCACCAACTCCTAATAAAGTTGAGATAATTGTAGCAGGTATTGCAGTTAGAAGTGTTCCAATTATTAGTGGTATCAGAGAATATCTTGGTTCTTCGGAAGTTGGATACCATTGGAAAACTCTTTGCACTGTTCCCGAAGCATCAGTCCTGTCCAGATAAAGAAAATCAAGCCAACCAATATGATCTAATGCCCGAATTCCTTCTTTAAATAGGAAAATAAAAATGAGAATAATAAAAATCAGTGCCATCGTACCATTCACGGCAAAAAAGAATTTGATGGCTGACTCTTTTACTCTTGTAAACTTCCTGATTTTTTTAGCGTATTTCGATTCAGCAGATTTTGAATAAAAATCTTTCTCTTCCATTTCAACAACAAAAATAACAAATCATATATTTCTATAAGAATTCATAATAAAAAGTTATCCTTCCTGTTAGCGAGGGATCAATTGAAACACCGTTATCAGGTTTTTCAAAAGTTTCTAACTGCAAGTTAGGAGTAATGGTTACTTTCTCGTGAAGAATAAAGCTTAATCCTAAAAGAAAATAGTTCCTTGAATCTCCTTTATAATCACTTGAAATATTAGGATCATAATAATCGTATCGACCAATCCCGATGAGCGATTCTGTAAATTTCAACCATCCAAACAGTGATACGCCCAATTCATTCCGGCTTTTGATACTATACGCATCTGCTTCGTTTTTAATCTGGTCGTTATAATTTGTCCTAAAAAATGGCTCAATTCCTATTCTGAAGTTTGTATTATTCTGAAAACCTAAAAATAAAGCAGAAGTTAAAGCATCATGATTAAAACTCTGTTCAACCTGAGAATATTCTTTTTGAGGTCTAAACTGGTAATCACTATAAAGAGTTAGAATCCATTCTTCAGTCGGCTGTAATTCTATAAGTGCGTAAGCTCGCTTATATTTATCTCCTTCTGTTTCTAAAGAACTTCCGTTGCCGTACATAATCCAGTATCTTATTGTACCAGGTGAATTCAAGTTACCCTTAAGCGCAACACCTAAATCTCTGGAAGCAGCAATCCCCCTTAAATCCATTATTGTTTTCTCAAGTGATCTGTAATTCCAAAACTCTTCAGATATCTGATATGTCGGATTTGGTTGAACACCAAAAATAAAATCACTTCCATTAAAAATATTTTTCCATTTTAAGTAAGCATCCCTGATATAAGTAACGAAAAGACTATTTTGCGTTCCCACTATAGTATGAGCATCCAACCTGAATCTGGTACTAAACTGATTTGATATTTTATAATCGTATGTAAAATAAATTCTTCTAAAATCAAAGCCCTGCAAATCTTTCGTTCCATCAAGCGCAGTATTATTTAAGTTATCAATTGTGGAGTCCCTTAACGCGTTGTAGAAGTAATCCCCGAACATATATCCGGAAAATTTTCCCCCGCTATTTTCCTGTGCAAAATACGGAGTTGCCATTAGCAGACACAACAATACCATGGAAAGTGTTTTCTTCATTTCTCTCTCTCTTTTTTTTCGACTTGTGTATTTAGTAATAAAAAAGCTTCCTGCTTTCTCAATCAGGAAGCTTTAAGTTAAAATTTATCCCTTTGTAGGTAGTGGGATATATTCCATTGACTCTACTATTTTTTGTCCCTCAGGTGAAAGAATAAAATCAATATAATTTTTTAATTCACCTGTTGCGTTACCGTTTGTGTAACAGTATAAGTATCTGGAGATAGAATAATTACCATTCCAGATAGCTTCATAGTTTACTTTTCCATTATCAGACGGAGAAATTGCGGGTGAGTCAGCATCCTTCTTTACGTGTAATATTTTTACATCTTTTCTTTCTGCAAAATAACCAACCCCACCATAACCAATTCCTTTAACGTCCCGGGCAACTGCTTCTCCAAGAGCTGCTGTTCCCTGAAGAACCTGAGTCGATGGTGAATAATCGATTTGTTTACCCGATTCATCTTTTCCTAAAACGTGTTCTTTAAAGAATTCATATGTACCACTGCTGTTTTCTCTGCCATACAGTGTGATAGCCATATCAGATCCACCAAGCTGTTTCCAGTTAGTAATCTTTCCACTGAATATTTCGCTTAACTGCTTTATCGTAAGATTATCTATTTTGTTTTCAGGATGAACAATTAACGCAATACCATCCAGAGCTACATCATATACTACGGGAGTAATACCCTTTCGTTTTGCTGTTTCAATCTCATCTTTCTTCATTTCTCTTGAAGCATCAGCTAAGTCAGTAGTTCCATTTAACAAAGCAGCAATACCTGTTCCTGAACCACCTCCTGTAACCTGAATTGAAATATTAGGATTTTTCTGCATATAAACCTCAGCCCATTTCTGTGCAAGATTTACCATTGTATCAGAACCTTTAATTGAAATAACGGTTTTCTCTACTCCACCCTCTTTCTTTTTGCAACCCAACAATAAAATTGGTGTGGCTAAAAGTAAAATCGCAAACACTTTTAAAGAACTATGTTTAAACATTATTATCTCCTTAATTGATTATAAATTCCTTTCGACGAGGTAAACTTAAAATTCCAATGTTAAGAAATTGTTAAGGTATGGTTAAGAGTATGTTAAGTTTAAAGGTGAGATAAAAAAACCCCGAATTTAATCGAGGCTAGATCATTTAAGAAATAGTAAAAATTACTTTATCAATATCATCTTTTTAGTATCAATGAAACTGTCAGCTTTCAACTGGTAAAAATAAATTCCACTTGAAAAACTGTTTGCATTCCAAGTTATTGTGTAGGAGCCCGGGAATTTTTCTTCATTGATAATAGTTTCAATTTCATTCCCAAGTACATCATATACACTAATGGTCACAAAACTTGTTTTAAATATTTGGTATTTGATCAATGTAGAAGAATTAAACGGATTAGGATAATTTTGTTCAAGTGTATATTTAGCAATGAGAGGTGGTTTATTTTCTGAAACGCTTACAATGGTACTCAATAGTTTTCGTTCAAATGCACCATTTCCGTGTGTCATTACCCTGATTACGTCGTTTACATTGCAAATATTTAAGTCCATTCCCTGCACAACATCTGGTAGCCCATCATTAAAATCCTGCCAGTTACCGCCACCATTGGTTGAAACAAATACACCAATATCTGTACCTATGTAAATATGATTTGTATTATTTGGATCAACAATAACAGCTGGGATTGGTATATCAGGCAAGTTATCACTTACATCCGCCCAGTCACTACCGCTATCTATCGATTTATAAATGTGAGGGATTCCAAAACCATAAAAAGAAATAAAAACAATATCATCGTTAATTGGGTCGACAGCTATATCCGCCGGGTATCTGTCGGGTAAGCTCCCGGTTATATTAGTCCAGCTTGTTCCTCCGTTGGTAGTTATGAAGATTCCCGATCGATTCGTTACTGGTGCGGTTGCTACATAGACTTTATTCTCATCTGAATAACTGATTTCCATCGCAAGTGCCGGATTCCCGTCAAGCACATTATTTCCATTAGTTGCAAACCAACTAATCCCTGCATTAGTTGATTTGTAAATATAATCTCTTCCTGCATAAATGAGGTTACTATTGTTATGACCTACGATAAAAGGAGCAATGAAACTTGTAACAAGTGGATATGGAGGAATAATATCTGAATAACTGCTACCACGATCCGTCGATCTGAAAAGTGTAAGATACTGCTCACTACTATAAATTATACTATCATTTGTTGCATCAACTGCACTCCAACTTCCATCCCCGCCAATTACTCTTATCCATGCAAGATCACCATCAAAAATCACAGTCGAATTATCTTGTGTCCCACCTACTGTGAAAAGAGAATCTTGCTGCGAGGTAGAAGTTCCATTATATAATTGAAGTGTTTGATATCTTCCGTTACAGGATTGAAAAGTTTCTCCGAAATCTGTTGTTTTAAATACTCCTCCATCCGTCCCAAAATAATAGGTTGAAGGATTTGTAGGATGCTGAATTATCGAGTGTATATCACCATGCACATAGGTGGGTCCACCCTCAGGACCACCAATTGGTGGTCTGCCAAGCAGTACTATTAAATCAGATTTCTGCTGAATTGTTTCCCCTCCGTCTGTTGAATTCCAAACTGCTAGTCCGGCAACCATTAATTCATTTGGATTCCATTGATTAATAGCCACGTCGTGTGAATACCATCCTTGATGAAAAGCGTAATCAGTTGTATCTACAATAGACCATGTCAATCCTGTATCAGTAGATTTACATAACCAACTTGCTGCAGTGGTTGGAAGAGAACCATTAGCGATTGATGCATAAACTATATTTGGGTCATTATTATAAATATCAAGTTGAATTTTACCCTCAAAATAACCGGGGAGCCCTGAAGTGATTTTTGCCCAGGAGTCCCCTCCATCAGAAGTTCTATAAATACCAAATCCGGGACTGGCAAAATTTCCATTTCCAGTTAAAACAATATTTGTATCAACAGGATTAATGATTAAATCCATTGCCATTGTCACATCGTTTACTTTTTGCCAGGTTATTCCGGAATCATA
>JAPHUI010000427.1 GCA_026193755.1 Ignavibacteriaceae bacterium
GGTAGTAATTTCATCTGTCTTTTTTATAATCTTGTCAATTCTTGAAAGTGATTTATAAGAAATCAAAGCTCCGCCTATTATAGAAAGGAATAAAAACAGTGGTGCAATAAAGAAATAAAGTTCCACAAACTTATCGAGCATTTGATTTATCATTAGAACAGGGAATGCAACTATAATTCTGTATTCTCCTTTAGCCAAACTAACTGCTCTTATGGGATGATCAGAAAGAATTGGGTCTTTGAACGTAAGGAGTTTGACATTAGCAGCAGTTGATAGCGGTAAATTTATTTGTTTTTTATATAGATTGGCTGTCGAAAAAATAATTTTGTTATCTAAGCTTACCTGAACGAAAGTATTATTAGGATTAAATGTTACAGCTTCAAAAATTAAATCATAGACCAGTTCATCAGCTGATGAATAGATTGAATCTGGTTTAAAATTATTTAAATCAACTTTACTTTCTGCAACCAGATGATAAATATTATCGGCTTGTTTCGTAAGCGAAATATCCAGCTCTTTATACAAAGCCAGCCTGAAAAAAACATATATTAAAATCCCCATAACACATTCAAGTAGAAGAAAAATTGCAGTGTACCAAAGAGTTGTTTTAAAGCGTGTAGTCTTTACATATTTTCCAAGGTTAAGCTTCATTTCTAATAAATGCTTATAAATCTCGTCTACGAGTGAAAGATTATTTATCCTTAATTATATACCCAACACCCCTGACCGTGTGAATAATTGGTGTATCAAATCCTTTATCAACCTTATTACGCAACTTGTTGATATAAACATCAATAACATTAGTATCAGAATCGAAGTGATAATCATAAACATGTTCAGAAAGCATTGTCCTGGAAATCACGCGGTTTTTGTTTCTTAGAAGATATTCAAGTATCGAATATTCTTTTGGAGTCAGTTGCACAATGGCATTATCACGGGTGACAGTGTGGGATTGTGTATCCAGCGAAAGATCAAGTGCTTTTAGAGTCAGGTTTTTTTCTGATGTACCTCTGCGCAAAAGAGCTCGTACACGAGCCAATAGCTCTTCAAATGCAAAAGGTTTTGGTAAGTAGTCATCTGCCCCTGAATCCAAACCTTGCACCTTATCCGATAGTGTATCTTTTGCGGTCAGGAATAAAACCGGAATTGATATTTTTTCGTTTCTTAATTCCTGAAGGACAGTAAATCCATCTTTAACTGGAAGCATAATGTCAAGAATTATTAAATCATACTCTTCCGTAAGGGCAAGCCGAAGACCTTCTTTTCCATCATATGCCGCATCTACAGAATAAAATTCTTCCTCCAAGCCTTTTTTTATGAAAGAGGCTACTTTCTTTTCATCTTCAACTAATAGAATTCTCATACTTATAAATTAATAATAAAAAAGGAGAGTTGTTTGCTCTCCTTTTTTACTGTTATTCGCATAAAGGGTGATCGCAAGGGGATTAAATTATTTGCTTTCTTTTTTTACTTTATTTTGATTCTCCTTCGTTTTGTTATGTGTTTCTGATTTATTTTTATTCATCTTATGATGCTCAGTACTATTTGTAGTGTTACCATTAGTTTTCATTTCGTTTTTGCTCATATTATTATTTTCCTTAACATTATCTTTTTTCCCGGTCATAGCTTTTTGCTTAGAATTATTCATTTGGTTCTGATCTACTTGACCTGTGGTCTTAACAGTCTCGGGTTTGTTAATTTCATTTTTCTTCTCCATTTGCTGCTTTTCAGTTTTATTTGTAGTCGTTTTTATCTCTTTAGTTTGAGAATACGTGGTTGTCGAAACTGCAAACAGCACTATAAGAATGCTGATAGCAAGGGTCAATATTTTAGCTTTCATTTTTCTCCTTTTGTTAATTTGATTTGTTTTTATAAGTTTTATTAAACTATCAATACTAAAATAAAATTCCCGACCTAAGATCTGTTTAATATTTTATTAATAAATATTAATTAAATAAGATTATACTAAACCTGATTATATCTTAGGCTAAAAGCATTTCTGGATTCGCGGATTAAAGGCATTTCTAATTCCTTAGCGCGGTCAAAGTCAGCCTTTGCACCTTCAAAATCACCAAGATCTGCTTTTATTGTGCCCCTGTTAAAGTAAGCAGGAGAGTACCATGGATTTAACTCAATTGACTGATCAAACTCTTTAAGCGCCTCTTTAATTCTGCCGTTATCCGCACTTTTAGTTCCTTTAATGTTATGATAACGAGCAAATATTTTATTTACATCCACTTTTTCACTTTGAATTTTTGATGAGCTAATCAGGTATTCCATTTTTGATCCCTTTCTATTCAGGAATTATTAAATAGTAATGTTTGATTTCTTTACCAAAATTACTAGCTAACTATTAAGGAAAGATTAAAGAATTATTAAAAAAAATTAATGAGGGCTTAAAATGAGGGAAAATAAACTGTAATGATCTGCTTTTAATTCCGTCCTTCGTTAAAATAAGGTGCGGGTATCGGTTTTCTACCTGCAAATCCGGTTTCAATTTCATGATAATAGAGTATATCATCTTCATCGCTTCTCCAACAAAGGAACACTTCTTTACCCTCTATTATTGCAGGAAAATCGACCAAGCCAATTGAAAAATTCCAATCCTTAAAGAAACAACCTATTTCTTCAAGCTCAAGCATAAATTTTTCAATGTCATCTGCAAGCCTTTGAATACGAGGATCTTTCTCTACGCTGCTGCCAATTTCGTCTGCAATTAATCGCATTTCTCTGCTGGTATCCAGAATATCTTTAACTATCTTTCTCACCAAGGGCAATGTCTTACTTGCTTCGGCAGGAGTGAAATATTTTAAATCTGTAGTCATTCTAAACAATAATTTTTTGTCTTTGGTAATATTAATACTTTATCCATTCAAAAAAAGCTTATTAATTTATCAAACTCCGATTTCACTTCAGTAACAATGTTCAGATCCTATTAAAAGTGAAGAACTTATTATCAATAATGATAAAATGATCAAGTAATTGTTTGTTGATTAGCATATTTCTCAAAATACTGCCCAGTTTTGGGCTAATATTAAATTCTCCACTTTAGATCAAATTAGCATAATTGTTGATGTATTAAAAGATTCTGCAAATGTTTTTCTGTTGAAATTACCAATAATCACCAAAAGGAGCTTTAAATGAAAAAACTTCTACAAATCGCAATTGCTTTCTTTGTCGTTCAAACCGTGTCTTTCAGCCAGAACCCTTTTATTCAAACAATCATAGATCAGACGAATATTGACTCGTTGTCTTATTTTGTTCAGGAATTATCTGGTGAGGTGCAAACAATAATTGGCGGATCACCTTACACTATTCTAGCCAGAAGTAAGTACCAACCAGTAGCGAATGACAAGGCAGCAGATTATATAAAACAAAAACTTGACAACTATGGATTAGCTACTTATGATCAGCAAGGGTGGAGTAGTACGGGCAGAAATGTATATGGAGTTCAACTAGGTTCACTTTATCCTAATAAAAAATACATTATCTGTGCTCATTATGATGATAGACCAACCGGTACCATAGCTCCGGGCGCAGATGATAACGCAAGCGGTACAGCAGCCGTTATTGAAGCAGCAAGAATATTTACTCAATATAATTCCAAGTATACAATCATATATGCTTTATGGGATGAGGAAGAGGATGGTTTGGACGGAAGTGCTTATTATGCCCAGCAGGCGTACAATTCGGGGGATTCAATTATGGGAGTGATAAATTTAGATATGATTGCTTACGATTCTAATAGTGATAACATTTCTGACCTGCACACCAGGCCCATAGGAACATCAATCTTCCTAAAAGATAAAATGGTAGAAACCAATAATCTTTATACCATCGGATTAGCGATCAACATAATAAATCCCGGCGGTGGCGGCAGTGATCATTGGTCCTTCTGGAATTATAACTTTGGTGCAATCCTGCTTATTGAGTACGACTACGATTTTAATGCTTACTATCATACCGTTAATGATAAGATTCAATACTTTAACCTGCCATATTTCCTTAAAATGGGTAAGACAGCAATTGGCACTGTAGCAACATTAGCAGAATTAACCGAGATAGTTCCAGTTGAACTGTTAGCTTTTACCGCTTCAGTTAATAACTCTGAGGTTCAACTACTATGGTCTACTGCCTCCGAATTAAATAATAAGGGATTTGAAATTGAAAGATCCATTGATGATAATGATAATTTTGTTACTGTTGGCTTTGTTGATGGAAAGGGTAACTCGACTGAAATAAATTATTACTCTTATTCTGATCAACC
>JAPHUI010000068.1 GCA_026193755.1 Ignavibacteriaceae bacterium
ATTTCAAGTTCATATACCAGCTTTCTTGTCAGTCGTGCGTTTTTAGAACCAGTTAAAACGTCTGATAAAATATCCAGAGCCGAATCATCTTTACTGAATGCTTTTGGTGAATGCCAGGCAAGATAAATTCTTTCAAGATTTACATTATCCTCAAATACAAGCATTTTGTTTTCGTTGAGGTGAGGCAACTTATTAATTATTTCCGAAGGGGTTCCATTATTTTTTATTTCACCGAAATATTTTTCAATCAACAATTTAGTTCTATTGACATCAATATTTCCGGCGATAACAATAGTTGAATTTGCGGGAGAATAATATTGCTTAAAAAATGATCTTACATCTTCTATCGTGTAACTTTCAATATCATTATAGAATCCTATCGTTGGCCAGCTGTATGGGTGTTCATCAGGGTAAAGATTAGAAACCAATTTTTCCCATGCTAATCCGTAAGGTTGGTTATCGTATCTTTCTAAACGTTCGTTTAGTACAACACTTTTCTGGTTATCTAGTTTTACCTGGTCAAGGGAATCGAGAAAGAATCCCATCCTGTCGGATTCAAGCCAGAGTGGAAGCTCAAGCTCATTGGATGGAAGTTTTTCAAAGAAATTAGTTCTATCAAAACTTGTTGAGGCATTTAGCGTTCCACCGGCTTCCTGGATATATCTGAAATGCATTTCTTTGGGAATATTTTTCGAACCCTGGAACATCATATGTTCAAAAAGGTGAGCGAGTCCAGTTTTACCTCTAACTTCATTTGCCGAACCGACTTTGTACCAAATGTTGACTGCAACAAGTGGGACACTCTTAATTTTATTAAGTATCACCTCCAGCCCGTTCGGAAGAGAGTATCTTATATAAGGAATGTTTAACAGGTTCATGAATTTATTACTGATGAAACTATCAGTCTTACAAAAATTTTTTTATAAAAAATTTACTTAAAAACATTAAAAAATAGAAAAAAAGAGTGATTTTGAACAATCACTTATTAAATAAATATTAATTTTTAACAAACCACTTGAATTCATCACGAATATACCAAATATTTGTCTGTATTAATTAAAAACTTTTTCATTCAGGGTGGGATAGAACAAGTTGAGGGCAATATTGAGTTTCCACTTTCATTTCTTAATTAACTACAAATCTAATTCACAAACAAATCTAGGAGAAGATTTATGAAAAAAATCTACGCCATTTCTATTGCACTTGCTCTCCTTGTTTCGTTTGCAACTTTAGCCCAAACCTATAACATAACGGGTAAAGTTACAGATGGTTCAAATGGAGAGACGCTTATCGGTGCTAATATCTTTCTGAAAGGAACGTCCTGGGGCGCTGCTTCAGATGCAAATGGAAATTATTCCATAACTGCAAGGCCGGGTTCATATACAATAACCTGCAGCTATATCGGCTACGAAAAAGTCGAAAAAGATATAGAAGTAAACGGCGATATGACCCTGAACTTTAGTCTTAAAGAGTACCAGTTTACTCTTAGTGTAACTGTAATCTCTGACAGAGCTAAGGAAAGGGAAACGCCTGTTGCATTTACAAATATTGATAAAAAACAAATGGAATTCAATCTTGGTTCTAGAGATATTCCACTTGTTCTCAATACCGCACCATCGGTTTTTGCGACAGATCAGGGCGGTGGTCCAGGTGATGCCCGTATAAATGTTCGCGGTTTTAACCAGAGAAACGTGGGAATAATGATAAATGGTATCCCGATAAATGATATGGAAAACGGTTGGGTTTACTGGTCGAACTGGGATGGTTTGGGTGATGCTACCTCTTCAATCCAGTTACAAAGAGGATTAAGTTCTGTTACTTTAGCTACACCATCTATAGGTGGTACTATAAATGTTATTACGGATCCAACGCAACATAAAGCCGGTGCATATTTTAGAAACGAATTTGGCACTGGGAATTTTCACAAACAAACTTTTTTCGGTCACACTGGATTGGTTGATGAAAAATTTGCTATGAGCATTGGTGGAGTAAGAAAAGTCGGAGACGGTATTGTTGATCGAGCTTGGACAGATGCCTGGGCATATTATATGGGTATGGCTTATCAGATTAATAACAGCAACAGGTTAGAGCTTTATGCAATGGGTGCACCACAGCAGCACGGACAAAGGCGTTGGAAATTAAATGCTGCAAACTTCAGTCATGAACTGGCCAGGAAATTGGGTTATACAGAAGATATTTTAAATGATCCTCTGTATGCTGACCAAGGTACTCTTTATAATTCAAACTGGAGTGGTGTGAGCACTTCATACACAGGAATGCAGTGGCAAAGGTCTTATTGGAATAGTAATTTAAACCAGAGATATAATCCTGCATTTATTAATGAAAGTCAAAATTATTACCACAAACCTTTAGTTAATTTAAACTGGTACTCTCAGTTCTCTGATAAATTCAGTCTATACTCAACAGTTTACTATTCCGGTGGACAAGGTGGTGGAACGGGTACTTTCGGAAGTTTGGCTTATAATTACGATCTCAAACAAAGAGTTATTGATTATGATGCAACTATTGCACGAAACATAGCTAATATTGATACTACAGATGGAACTAGTTCCTCAAGAGGCATTTTGAGAAATAGTGTTAATACACAATGGACAATCGGTGCAATTTCAAAAGCTTTTTACAAAACTTCTGACGCTTTCACATTATCTTTTGGAATTGATGCAAGGTACGCTGAAATTGAGCATTTTAGGGAAGTGAGAGACCTGCTTGGCGGTGATTATTATGTATTCACCGGAAATGAATTTGAAGGTCCCGCTGATTATCGCAAGTTATTAGGAGATAGAATAGATTATAATAATACTAATACTGTGAATTGGTTAGGTGGTTATGTACAGGGTGAATATACTAAAGATAAATATACTGTTTATGGTACTGCTGGATATTCTATGATAAAATATGATTACGTAGATCACTTTAGAACAGCCGACACTCTTAGTAATGGAAATCCTGATATTAATAGTGGCGAATTAAATTTAGTCAGTGATTGGATTGGCGGATATCAATTTAAAGGCGGTGCAAGTTTCAGAGCTACAAATGATGTTCAATTATATTTTAATGGTGGTTATGTTTCGCAAGTTCCAATTTTTGACCAGGTCATTAGTGATGTAGATGCTAAGTTCGTTGAGAATCAGACAAACAATAAATTCTTATCGTTTGAACTGGGAACAAGAACAACATTTGCAAATAATAGAGTTGCTTTGAATGCTAATCTCTATTATACTCAATGGATGGACAGATCCACAGATAGATTAATTGAAGATGTTAACACCGGAGAGGAAAGATTAATTAGATTACAAGGCATCGACTCCCGTCATATGGGTTTTGAACTTGATGCAGCAGCACAACCGGTAAAATGGATTAAGTTTGATGCAGCTTTTAGTTATGGAATGTGGGAGTACACTGATGACGTAAACGGAACTTACATTATTGATTTTGCTACAGGTCAATCTGAACAATACAGATTCTTTATCAAAGACCTTAAGGTTGGTGATGCACCGCAAATGCAATTATCGGCTGCTGTAACGCTTATACCTGTTCCGGGACTTCAGGCTCAATTAGTCTGGCGATTATATGATAATTATTATTCTGATTTTGATCCTTTCAGCCGAATAGATTCTGTGGAAGTAATGGAAAATGGTGGTAAAGCTCCACAGGTATGGCAAGTACCATCTTATAATATATTCGATCTCAACTTTTCGTATTATATTCCAGCAAAAGTTGCTGGTGCGAATGTAGTTCTATTTGCACATGTCTTTAACATATTCAACGAATTGTATGTTCAAGATGCTGTAGATAATAGCCAATATAATGGTTATACAGGTAACGATGAGGAGTTGGGAACACACCGTGCGGATGATGCTGAAATTTATCCTGGACTCCCCACTACATTCAATCTTGGCTTTAGTATAACACTTTAAAGAGGTGTTAAAATTAGTCTGAAAAGAGGCTGCCTATTTGGCAGCCTTTTTTATTTTAGTGCAGTAGTAATAGTACACGGTCTAAACGAATGGAACCTATTAGTTTAAATAATTGTGAGAAGGGAATATCCCGGTCCCAGGAAAAAAGAGTAATGAATGCTTGTCCGACTACCATATCTCTCGCAACCAGTCCCCAGAATCTGCTGTCTAAACTATCATCTCTATTATCACCCATCATAAAAAAATAATCTTTCTTAAATGTGTAAGATGAAACAGATGACCCTTTGATTGTTACTATCCCATTCTTTAAATCAACAACTCTTTCACCGTATTCACGATCTATAATTGTACGCCATTGTTCAACATTATATCTGTTTAGCGGTATAGTCATGCCTTTCCTTGGTATTACCAGCGGACCATAGTTGTCTTCATTCCAGGGCATTCCTTTTGGAAAAATCCGCGGTTCGGCTACTCCCTTTGGAATTGGTTTAAGAAAACTACCGTATCTTCCTCTGTAATATTTAATGAAAGGTGGTCTCCAGAATTCTTTGCCGTTAACAAAAACTACTTTGTCTTTTATTTCTATTGTATCACCGGGTGTTCCGATACATCTTTTAACATAATTTACACCTCTCTCAGTCGCAAATAACTGATCTCTGTCCCCGGGAAACTCAAAAACCACGATCTCTTTAGCTTTAGGTTCTTTAAATGCTGGTAACCGAAAATATGGAATTTCTGTTTCAGTAAAAGGTATATACTTTGGCGAAGATGAGCCATAAATAAATTTGTTCACAAGTACAAAATCACCCACAAGTATAGTATCTTCCATTGAGCCGGTTGGGATCCTCGTATTCTGAATAATAAAAGTAATTATAAAGAAAGCAGCAATTGCAGCCCAAAAAAGTTGTCTGAAAAACTCGATAACTTTTTCCTGGAAAGTTTCTGGTTTTTTTCTTTCCTTCTTTTTCCAGAATAAAAATTTCTTTGGTTCTTTTTGAGAATCTTTTCTTGTGGTGTCGTCGTTCATATTTTTATTTGAGTTAGAATGAGATGATACAAGTAATTTTTAAAACGGTTTGAAATATACCTTCTTTAGAGGAAAATTAAAGCTCAAAATTGACTATCTAAACAGGTTTTTCAGAAAGATTGATCTCTATTTTGTTCAGTCTCTCTATTGTAGAATCTTTCACCGCTTCATACTCCGCTCTCAACTCTTTTTTAACAGGATGAGAAGGCGGCAGTTCAACTGTTAGCGGATTAACCGGAGTGCCATTAATAAAGAACCTGTAATCCAGGTGAGGTCCGGTCGAAAGCCCGGAACTTCCTACATATCCAACAACTTTTCCTTGTTGGACACTTACACCTTTTTTTATTCCTTTTGCAAAGCGTGAAAGATGCATATACATTGTTGTATACACAGAGTTATGTCTTATTTTTATATATCTGCCATTACCACCTTTATAACCAGCTCCAATTACAACCCCGTCTCCTGTACTTCTTACAGGCGTTCCAACCGGTGCCGCATAATCAATTCCGAGATGAGGTCTGTGAGTTTTAAGAATCGGATGAAGTCTGCTTCTGCTGAATCTTGAGCTTATTCTGCCAAACTCAAGCGGCGCCTTAAGAAAAGCTTTCCTTAGACTGTTTCCATTTTCATCAAAGTATTGAAACACACTATCCTGCATAAATGGGATTGCATAAAATTCTTTTCCTTCCTGGCAAAAATAGGCGGCTTTGATTTTACCTATTCCAATTAGATTACTATCAACGTACATCTCATCATAAATAACTTTGAAATAATCTCCTTCCTGCAAATGATAAAAATCTATTTGCCAGGCAAAGATTTGCGAAAGCTTAACTGCAAGTTCAGGTGAAGCATCTGATTGCATTAGCGAAACGTAGAGTGAATGTTCTATGATAGCTGATTTTTCATTTTCTCTTATTGTTACTTCTTTTGTGCTTTCATATACATTCACAGAATCCATCAGATTAAATACAATAAAGTCTATTGGATTCTTTTCATAAACCAGGCATGCCAGAGAATTAAGTGAATCCTGTTTTGTAAATGTATAATAAGTATTACCAGCAATAATTTTTCTTTCGTCAATCACTTCTTTTGACTTATTCACAATCTGAAAAATGCTATCAGCTGCTACACCAAGATTCAAAAAAATATCTGAAAGTGTTTCATATTTTTGAACTGAGAAGGATTGTTGCTCTAAAGAGTCGGAACAAAAACCGAATACATTATTTTTATGTTCTGTTACTTGTTCAGATGAAATTTCAGTTTTAGGGTCTGAGCACTTAATGAATGCTAAAAAAAGAAGGGATAGTAAAACTATGCTATTAGATTGATAGAATAATCTGAATAATGTATTCGTTTTCTTACTTGTCTTCACTCAATAGTAGTAATTATTTAAAAATTTAACAAACTTAGTGCAAATAATAAAAGAAAACAATTTTCATTAAAAATTATTTAACATTTTCATGCAAATAATTTCTTCTATTAATATTAATATTTATTTTGAATTGAATTCAATTTTCATTTTATGGAAACAAGAAAAAAGACCGGACTAATACTAGGTGCCGCTTTATTTTTCTTCCTGATATTAATAGGAGATTTCAATCCCGCTCAACCTCAGATTAATACCATGGCTGCCATTGCAGTTCTTATGGCAGTACTCTGGATTACTGAGGCAATACCGTTGGCAGCTACATCGTTAATTCCCCTGATATTCTTTCCAATAACAGGAATACTATCGGCTGACGAAATAGCAGCATCATACATAAATTCAATAATTTTTCTTTTCCTTGGCGGCTTCCTGATTGCAATTGCGATGGAAGAATGGTCTTTACACAAACGAATTGCTTTGAAGATAATCTCAATCTTAGGTGGAAGTCCCACATCAATTGTTTTGGGTTTTATTATTGCTGGAGCTTTTCTTTCGATGTGGATATCAAACACAGCAACTGCTCTAATGCTTTTGCCTATCGGTCTCGCTATTATTCAAAAGCTGGAAAATGAATTCGGTGAAAAAAGAATTCACAGCTTTGCTGTTATTTTATTCTTGTCGTTAGCTTATTCCTGCTCTATTGGTGGGATAGCAACATTAATTGGAACGCCGCCTAATTTGGTAATGATAAAAATGTTGAATATTCTATTTCCTGAAGCACCGGAAATCTCGTTTGGTAACTGGATGCTGTTAGCACTTCCTATTTCAATTCTGATGCTTTGCATAGTTGCAGTTTTTCTAACTAAAATATCATTTAAACTTGATGCAGACGTAAAACTTGACAGAAATTTTATAAAGAACGAATATAAACAGCTTGGAAAATTTTCCTTTGAAGAAAGAGTAGTTAGTGTTGTTTTTTTCTTAACTGCGCTATTATGGATTTTCAGAACGGATATCAATTTTGGATTCTTTGTGATACCCGGCTGGTCTAATCTGCTTCCCACATCCGAATTCATTAACGATGGAACAGTTGCAATCACAATGGCTACGATTCTCTTTCTGATACCCTCAAAATCCGGTGGGAGAGCATTGCTTGATCATAATTCATTTAATAAAGTTCCCTGGGGTATTATTCTTTTATTCGGAGGAGGTTTTGCACTGGCAAAAGGATTTTCCTCCACAGGACTTTCGGATTTTATTGGCCATCAGCTAACAGGATTACATACTATCTCACCAATATTTATAATTCTTATTACAGCCCTCACAATCAATTTTCTAACCGAACTAACCTCG
This sequence comes from Ignavibacteriaceae bacterium, assembly GCA_026193755.1. GTDB lineage: Bacteria > Bacteroidota > Ignavibacteria > Ignavibacteriales > Ignavibacteriaceae > IGN2. The sequence goes on from JAPHUI010000068.1 coordinate 7,685, forward strand.
AATACTGCAGTTACGCAGATGATTCTCCCAATTCTTGCTTCAGTGTCTGTCGGCATTGGATTAAACCCGCTTATGCTAATGCTTACAGCTACAATTTCTGCTTCAATGGCTTTTATGCTTCCGGTGGCTACACCTCCCAACACGATTATTTTTGCAAGTGGACAGATTAGAATTTCAGAAATGGCAAAAACTGGATTTATTCTTAATATTACCGGGGTGATTGTCGTAACGCTACTGGTTTACTTTGTTGGAACTATGATATTTGGATTAAATACTTTTCCTGCCTGGGCTAAATAGTGATATGGATTCATAAAATATAACCGCAAATTATTGTTTGCTGTATAACAATATACTGCATCTTTAATTAATGAACACTCAAAGCGGGGGTTGATATTTTAGTTCAGAATTTATAATATATTTTAAGAAAATATTTCCTTGAGAAACGAAATTCAAAAAGGAGATTGATTTGCAGAAGATATCATTGATATTAATTATTTTGATTATTGCTCTGTCCTGCCGGGAGGAAATTATAGAGCCCGATAATTTTGTTGAAAATATAAATGAGCCAGTTCAAATAAATGAACGAAATTCTTATATCTTTCTCTTAAATGCACGTGGACTTTCCATGAGCTTATCTGTCCCTGCATATTTTAACTCTTACAGAGCTCGTTTCAACGTTACCTTAATCGATTATGAGACCGGATATATTAGTATTGCAGTTGAGGATATGGAAAGTAGAGAGAGATTCAGGTATTTTCTGGCCGAAGATGTTTCTTATCACTCCGATCTTCTGGATGGTTATGTATTAAAAACCATAAAGATAAGAACCGAAAATTTCAGTGGAAAAATTAAGATAGAATTCAGAAAAACTCTCTAGTTAATCTTTTCGGGCAATAAATAATTGTAAATTTTCTTATCTTGCATTGCCTTATCATCTAATCTTTTTATCATTAGCAGATCAAAGAAGCTTAATATGACTTTTCATAATATAATTGATAATAAATTGCATCAGGTAGTCACTGAAAGTAATGTTATTCCTGAAAGGATGGAAATTAGTGATGATCATAAATGGAATTTGACTGACATTTATAAGAATGATGAAGAATGGGAGAAGGACTTCAATTGGGTAACCGGAAAACTACCAGATTATAAAAAGTTCGACGGTAAACTAGCTGAAAGCGCAGAGAATTTACTTGGCTGTTTTAAGTTTGATGATGAAATAAATATCAAGCTGGAGCGGCTTTATTTGTATTCTATGCTTTCAAAGGATAGCGATTTGAGAGTGAGCAAATTTAATTCGATGGATGATCGTGTAAAGTCGCTGTATTCTAAAGTTGGTGCTGCAAATTCTTTCATTCGTCCTGAACTCCTGAAAATCC
>JAPHUI010000050.1 GCA_026193755.1 Ignavibacteriaceae bacterium
TGTTTCAACCAATTGCCCAAGTGAGTTATAGACATTTATTTTCACTCTGCTATCTACTGGCAGTGTAAATTTAATTGTCGTTGATGGATTGAATGGGTTAGGATAGTTTTGAAATAAAGCAAATTGCTTGGGTAAATTTTCATCTAAATGATCATCAACGTCCAAAGTAATATCATACTTCAATTTCAATGATGGGTCTGCCCAGAGGTTAGTAATTTTTTTCATATAACTATAAACACCCCCTGATGGTAAAGCATCTAATAAGAAAGCTTCACTAATTGATTGAGTTGTGGGGTCGAAAAGTCTTTCGGCCCATTTTAACCTCATCATATTTCCTATCCCCCAATACGAAGGACCTACATGGACAATACCCCCAATGGAACCTGAATTATACATCTTAATCATTTCATTACTAAGATTAGAATTTGTGTCTAATATTGAATTTTGAGTTGCAACAAAAATTGAAATGAAGTACTTACTATAATTGTTAAATCCTTGAATATCATTAAGGTTGAAATAGTCAGGTGATATAAACGATGAATCTTTATGGTGACCTTCGAACCAAATAATAGAGCAACCACGATTATTTACAAAATTAATTATTGAATCCTTGTTCCCATAAAATAATGAGCTGGAATCATCCAAAAAGAAATACGATCTCATGTAATTAGGAAGTGCGCTATCAGCCAAAAATGTGGCTGCCTCATAAAACCCGAATTGAATATCATTTTGGCAGATAAATAAATTATTATTCATCCAAGGAAAAAGCGTATTGTTGCTTTCATATTCAATAACTTTGGAGAAATAGTTCCCAAGATCTGGTGAATCGTTGACAGGAATTCTTCCAATATAAAAATCAGTAGTGGTAGAATCATTTTCATAAATATTCTGATAGTAGTAATAATCGGAATGAAAATAGATTGTAGGCTGAGAAGGAAAGGGAATCAGAAAATTGGGGACCATAGTAACCGTACCAACAATCAGAAAAAATTTCGGTCTCGGTTCTTTCCAGAATGTTCCCGCAAAGCTAATAAAATTTCGTATGTTGTCCTGTGGTGTTGCGCTCGAATCAAACTCAGCAAAGATTTGTGTTGTGTCTACTATAAGTGTTCTGAAATCTCTTACTGTTTCTTTGTGCTGTTTGAATGGTTCGCAGGCATTTACAAATTCCGGAATTGTTATTATTATGTAATCGTATTGATTAGTTGTGTCTCGGAGTGTAACCGGCTGGGAGTGAAGTGCTGAAAAAGAAACAAGCAGAAGAAAAAATGTTATTCCTTTCATCTTTTTACCTCTTTTATTGGTTGTCGAAAGAAAGGTATAATTATCTGATAAGCGATCTCCTCCTTTTGTTTGTTAGAAACCTCTATAAAATATTCGAGATTGTCAAGTCGTATTTTACAGACCACTTTCTAATAAAGAAAAAGGGCAAGTCAGCGACTTACCCTTACAAAATTCGTTCTGTTTTTATCACTATTTGAGAATTATCATCTTCTTCACGCTAACAAACTTTTGGCTCTCAAGCCGGTAAAAATATATTCCGGATGAGAGAGATTCGGCTCTGAATTCTATTTCGTGGTATCCTTCATCCATCGCACCGCTAAATACATCCGCTACTTTTTCACCAAGGGAATTGTATACTGCTAGTTCCACATTCGCTTTTTCAGGCAAAGCAAATTTAATTGTTGTGCTTGGGTTGAATGGATTGGGATAATTTTGAAATAAAGCAAATTGCTCTGGTATTTCGGCAGTAAATGAAACAAGTTCAACTGGTACAACACTATAAGCTTCAATAGCATCAAGATCAAAACCTGCATCTGCCTGGTTGGCAATACCATCACCATCATCCACTATTTTAATAAACTGAGCCTCTGCCAATCCGCCCGTTTGTAAATCAAACTGGGTCGTTCCATTGCCTGTACCTAAAGAAACCCATGGACCATCAATTGTTTGTCCCGCATAGCAGTAATATCCTTCGGAAGATGTATCACCCTCGAAAACTGTAAAATCGGCACCCGCACCATTAGTAATTGGAAGTTGCATATCTAAAACGCACCAGCCGTTTTTTCCAATCGAGTAATTAATGCTATCGGGAGGTCCAATAGCGGCACACGTTAATCCTTCATCTGCATAATTGTTATTCGGAATCTGAGATGCCGAAAATCTGTAAACGTAATGGCTGCCACCTTGCTGTAATTGAAAATCAATTACCGTTGAACTGTTAACTATTACAACTACATTGTTAATCGTTTGACTTTGATATCCATTTGCAATTACGGTAATTGAATAAGTACCAGGAAGAACATATTTATGATAATCGCCCACAGTCGGATCCGTGTAAGTCGGATAGTAGTTATTAACAAATACTTCTGCAGCCACCGGTTCATCGGATGCTGCATCTGTTACGATCCCTTCAAGACCGTATCCGCTGTACTCAATCATTGCAATCATAGAAGGATAATTCCATGTGTAGTACTGCATTATCTGATTCGGTGGCGGCTGTTTACTGTTCGAGATTTCAATAGACCAGCTAACAGAACCCATCATACCGTAATTGCCATCTTTAGTACTGCCGTTTATGGGATACATAACATTATATCCCTGACCATACGGAAGTGAGGGGTATCCGGAGACAGAAGAATAGATGCCCGCCAACTGATGGATCTGACTCTGATCCGGGCTTGCATTCGGCCGGTAACTCCAGGGATAAGAAATAATTTCAGTGCCGCTGTGGTAAGAAGTATGAACTACAAACTGGTTGTCGTACATACAACTTCGTAAATTTTTCGATTCGATTTGTGAACAAGGACCCGGGCTACCTCCCCAAGCATCCCACATGTAACACCAGTCACGGTTTAAATCCACACCGTTAGCGTTGTAACGTGACATATTGTACCTACCATCAGGATTATCCATCAAGTATAGCCAGATTTCCCGTGTATCAATTAAATTTGTAATTGTGGGGTCTACCTCGTATTGCAGGCAAAGGTCGCGGGCAAAGCGTATTATGTTTTCCGGTCCGCCTATCTCATCACCATGTATCCCACAATCGAACATAACTTCGGGTTCAGGTTCATCTATATCAACGTTATCACTTATCTTAAGTGCTGCACACTGACGATTCTGAACTGAATATCCGCAAATAACTTTTTTACAAATTGAAGGAAATGCACCTGCTAAACTATCTGCCAAATCAATAATCTGCTGATAAGTATGATATGCATCGGGAAGCAGCCAGAAATCTTTGTAATAGGTATTTAGATCATTAATCTCCACAGTATACGGAATACCGAGTTCCTCGATTCGCTTCAACTCATCGGGAGTTACGTAAGCAGTAATGTGATCATCCAGCAAACCGGAGTAGTCCATATTAAGCTTTAACATATAAAGTTGATTGATTTGTGCCGGATTGTCTGTAGAAATTCTAACCTGTTTTTCACCCACTCTCCATCCGCCATCTCCCATTACTTGTGCATTTGCTGAAAAATAAATTAGTATAAAAATAATGAAAATTAGAGTAAATAACTTTTTCATTTTATTCTCACTGATTAATAAATTTACGTTGTTTGATTTTTAAAATGCCCCGAATTAATCGGGGCACTAATTATTCAAATGCTTGGCAACTATACTATTTTATAATTATCATCTTCTTCACGCTAACGAACTTTTGACTCTCAAGTCTGTAAAAATATATTCCGGATGAGAGATTTGAAGCAGTAAATTCTATTTCGTGATAGCCTTCTTCGAGCTCGCCCCTGAATACATCGGCAACTTTTTGACCAAGTGAATTGTAAACCGATAGTCCAACGTTTGTCTTTTCAGGCAAAGCAAACTTAATTGTGGTGCTTGGGTTGAAAGGATTTGGATAGTTCTGATAAAGTGCAAATTCTTTCGGACTTTTTGCTTCAACTTCAATCTCGGAACTATAACTTGCCGTTCCATCAAAATCTATTTGCTTTAACCTGTAAACATAAGTTCCAGGCAAAGTAATTTTATCTCTGAAAACGTAGTCTGTTTTTTCAGTGGTTGTTCCTTTTCCTCCAACAAACGAAATCTTTGACCAATCATTTTGACCATTGACATTTAACTTTTGACATCGCTCTACTTCGAAACCGCTATTATTCGTCTCCGTTGCTGTTGACCATTTCAGTACAACTTCGTTGTCAATGTTTTCGGCAGTGAACGAAGAAAGTTCAACAGGAACTGTGTTTGATATCTTCATAGCAATTGGAATGATGACTTCTGAATTAACAGGATCATTGCTGCTGATCACCATGTCCATAGAATAGTCACCACTGTCAAGCCCTTCCGTTATAAAATCCAAAAGAATGGCAATTGAATTTCCGTTGTAAACAGTTCCTTCAAGATTTTCAGCCAGCAGCCATTCAGGTTCAGCAGAATACTGCAGGGCAAGATTATTTTGGAGGTAGGTTGCATTGTAAACAACCTGCAGACCATCATTCCCGTTCTGGTTTTCTATTCCCACAGTAGCTGAAGTTGATGTTCCTGTAATGGTTTCGTAATAGAGCGTTATCATCCCGTTCTTATTAATTACGAACTGAAAAGTGAACGGTCCTACGCCACCGGAATAACCCGGCCAATTATCATACTGAACAATAAACTTATTTGATTCCTGTTTGTAGTAAACTTTTCCTGTAGTCTTTCCATCAAGGTCATCCCAGATACCAGCGATGAGACAATTAGGAATGCCGGAGGAAGGGATTGTGCTGTTCGACATACCGGCATCAGTAATATCAACAAAACTGATAAAACCGTTTGAGCAGAACCAAACATCGTTGTATTCAA
>JAPHUI010000026.1 GCA_026193755.1 Ignavibacteriaceae bacterium
ATAAAATCGAATGACGTTTCATGTTATTCCTTTCCCTGCTGACATTGATCCAGCAAATCTTTCACCGCATCCCGATGTACGATGAAAGTCAACATTTTCAATTTAACAAAATCTCCGCGATAAAAATAGTATCCTTTAAAATTTCCGTCATTCGCGCTCGAACCGGAATCTTTGATAAGAAACCAGTCCCGGTCTCCGACACGCTGATACCCGACAAGATGAATGCCGTGATCATCGGTTGTTGTTTTATTGCTGAACCGAAACTGGCGTGCATTGTCGTCAATAAATTCAGAAGGAATATCGAAAGTTGTAATGACGCCAACCTTATGCCAGGAATCATATCCAGCTTCTGAAACATCACCACCCAATGCCATTGTATAACCATTCCTGATTGCGTTCTTCAATGCTTCCATAAAAGCATTTAGAGGAACGTTGTAATAATCCTTGCTGTGCCACCAATTATCCGGGACTTCGTATTCCACCTGCTGGTAGTATGGTTTCTGCATATAAGAAAGTATATCAACATAATCATCTAGTTTAAGCTTAAGGTAGTTGTTCAGAAATTCTTTTGGGGAATATTTAGTCCCCTCATAATAAAACTCTCTTGGAGGTTCACCGATGTAATGGTTCAGTATTGATTTGATTACCCTTATTGCTTCGTCTTCATCCCATGCAAAAGTAGATTTAACATTTTCGAGGTAAGCTTTCATTTCTGCGATCATTTCTTTGTGATCGTAGAATTTTTGTCCCGGAAGCAGTCCAACATAAGCTTTTTTGGGAACAGCTCCGTACATCTTCCAAATTCTGGGAATGGCGTTTGCTTCCGAGCCTTCATCAAATTCTGAGTTTCCTCTCTCTTTAATAAATCGTTTTACTTTCTCTACGTATTCCCAGTAAACAGTGAACATTTCTGAAAGTTTAACTTTCTTTTGGCTGAGCCTGTAAACCTCAGACTCAAAATAAGAAGTAGTTGAAAAACACCAGCAGGTTCCGGTTCTTCCCTGAGAAACAGGATCGTTGTACCAGTAACTTTTAAATTCGTCTTTCGATTTCGGAAGATCCATTCCTGAAAAATCCAGTTTAAATTCTTTCTTTTTTTCTTTTTCAGGATTATTGAATTCATCAATACTTTTCAGAATCTCATTTTTGTAGAAGCCGTCTTTTTCTTCAACAAATTTGCCGGTTTCCTTTTCATTTTGTGCAAAGAGTGATGATAGAAAGGAAAAAATTGTTATAATGGTGAGTAGTGAAATAGTTGTTTTCATATACAAACTCCGCAGGTTTCAGTAAAGAAATTTATTTGCACTTGAAAATTATAAATATTCTGATTCAAACATAAACCGGTTCTTTCTAACGGAAACTAAAAGATTGTATTTTAGAATCAGCTGGACCGTTTAAGCCATACAAGTTGATACTATTAAACGTTCTTTATTTGCTGAAATAAAGAAATTCTTTTGTGGGGAAGTCTGAATACTTGTTAAAGGGTTGAGTATTATATATTTTCTCTAATATAAAATATCTAAAGGATGGAAAGATTATGAAAAAAATTATTGCAATAAATCTTATTTACTTTTTTTGTGGATTGCCGACATTTTTATATGCACAAAATGAAGTAGATTCATCAAAAGAAATTGATATTAATGATCAAACTCAATATTTACCCGATTACCTAGAAAATGTCCACATTGGTATGACATTAGCTGAATTTGGAATTGTGAAAAACACACTATTAATGGATGTTAGTAATAATGCCCCTGATGTGTGGTATGGTGTTCGTGAGGAAGTAACAGATGATGGAATAAGCGAAGTATATTATAAATTCGATAAAGAAGAGAACGGCATCAACATAGATAGACCTCTTTATCAAATAGACCTCATATTTTCCGACAGTCTATCTGAAAGTGAATTTTTGCGGGACAAGTTCGGTGTACCGCAAAAAGATTTAGGCTCATCAGAATATGAATGGAAATTTAATACCAATAAGAATTATAAACTCTTTGTAAAACAAAAGGGCATTGAAGTTCAGATATTTGCGGCAATGCCAGGAACTGAGTACGAAGCTAAAAATGATTTTTAAACTTGTTTATTTCAGTTCCTGACAATGCAATAGTTATTTACTGCGTTTGTTTGTTTGGTGTTGTTGGTGAAATTCTTCCCTAGGGACAAGCACATCCTTTTTAACACGTGGAGTTTGTTGTTCTACTCTTTGATGTTCCCCGGGAGGTAAATTCATTCTATTAATTTCAGTATTCTGTAATTTAACAGTCTCATGCTGCATATTAACTTCCGGCACTGGTTTACCAATCGTTTTTTCTATGAGCTGTCTATCAGGAGGTTTGTTTATAATTGTTTTTCCATCAATTTCACCTCTTACCGGGTTCATAACTCGGAAATCTCGAATATTATCCCTTGTAAAATCATCCCTTTTAACAACATGCCAAAAACGGTCTTGATCCTTATCCCATGGATGACCGTAAACAACTCCTCGTGGTCCTAAGGGTGCCCAACCAACATAATTACCGTAATTTATCCACGTAACATTTGCGGGCGACCAGGCTCCGTCACCAGGAACCCAAACCCATCCGTAAAATGGATCATCGTACCAGTAACCATAATGATAAACTATCCAGCCAAATGGCTCATAAGAAACCCACGTCCAATTTGCGTCTGCATAAGCCCAATGACCATTATCAAAAGGCATCCAGCCATTAACAACAAAAGGCTCCCACACTTCTCCATATGGATCAACATGTACCCATTCACCATAGCTGTTCAGTTCATCAATGTTATAAGCACCTTGTTGTTCCGTTCCATTCATGCTGTTTTGGTTTTCTGATGAAGAGCAACCTGAAATTAAAAGTAGCATTGAAAATGGTAACAAAAAAACATTAATTTTGATTAGAGAATTTATCCTTTTCATTTTTTACTTCTCCTGTCTGATAAATCTATTCATTATTGTTTACTACACTAATCTCGTTTATGACAGTCTTTACACCAATAATATGTTGAATATCTTCCTGAATGTGGTTTTTAGCATATAAGCTGGTTACCGTCCCATAAAGATCAACAATTCCATTGTTTGTATCAAACTTAACATTATTCTCAAGTGAATAATTCTTATTAAGCAGGTCAATAATTATTTCTGTTAAATTGGCATCACTTTTTGCGGTTGCAGGAGACATTACATTAATGTTGTTTATTAGATCAGACACACCGTCCTGCCAGGAGGCAATTGTTTCTGCCATTTGTTTTTCCCTAAAATAACTAACCGAACCGGATAAAGTTACAATACCATTATTCACTTCGACTTTTATTTTTTCGGGTTCCAGAATAGCATCATTTCTTTGCAATTCATTTTCTATATTGTCTTTAATAATATTGTTTGCAGTAATTTCGTTCTGAACACTTATCTTATTATTTATTTCCTTAACACCTGCTACCTGAGAGATTAACTCTCCTATTTTCAGTTTATCGTAAAGTGTGCCCACCTCACCTCCAATAGTAACAACACCCTTTTCATCTGCAGATACTTGAAAATTTTCAGTATAATAATTAGAAATTTTGTCTTCGACATTGTTTACTAATTTATCTGTATTGACTTGTGAATAACTTTTATCGGTTGTTATTAGAAAAAGTATTGAGGACAAGAAAATTACTTTACTGATTGAAATTATTTTTTTAGATGTAAACATTTTTCGGCTCCTTTTAAATATTAAATCTTTTCTACATGTGATAATCTGTCATTATAACATTAACAATAGATTAAAAAAGAATTAATAATTGTTAATGTGTGATGAAAAGACGTTTTTCGATTTGAAGTAGATTATTAATGTTAGTGTCAAATTGACTTAATTCGAATAGACCTGCTAAGTAGAAGCTTTTTTATTAAGATATCAAAATCTGTTTTATTAAGACTTCGGTAAGTTTTGAATTCTAGAAATTTTATTTAGTGACCAATTCTGTGAAGTTCAAGCATAAATTTGATAATACCTTCCCGGTTTAATATCCCGATATAATTGCCCTCCTCAATAACCGGCATTTCTACCATATCATTTTCGTCCATAGTTTTTAATGCATCAAGTAATGGTGAATTAGAATTTACTTTCATTACGTTTTGCACAGTAATCATTACTTCTTTTACGGTCGTATTTTGTCTATGGCTTGTAGGAATAGAGTTTATTTGTTTTGGTGTCAGAAATCCTACTATAGTATTTTCGTCCTTAACAAGTAAGCTTCTTCTATTGGCACCAATAAAATGGTTATCGATAATTTCCTGAATTGTAGAATCAGGATATACTATACCGAAGTCATGTGACATAGCTTCGTTTACCTGATGCCCGAATAATAATTCATCCAACGCCTGTCTTCGAATTTGTGACATTGCTGCGCTCTCAAGAAACCAACCAATAAACGCTATCCAAATACCATCAACAACATTGTTTTGAAAAATTTGAAATACTCCAATCATGATGAAGAAGAAACCAAAAAACCTGCCTACATTAGCTGCAATAGTAGTAGCTTTTTTAAGGTTCTTTGTAATAGCCCAAACAATTGCCCTGAAAATTCTTCCGCCATCCAATGGAAATCCCGGAATTAAATTAAACAGAGCCAAAATAAAATTAATATATGCAAGGTAACGAAATGGAGCTATCAGATATTGATTTCCAACAGATATCTTTTCCAAACCATAAAAGATAGCGGCTAATAAGAAACTTGTAATCGGACCAGCAATGGCAATCCAAAATTCTGCAGATGATTTTGGAGGTTCTTTTGCTATCTCAGCAACTCCACCAAATACAAAAAGCGTTATTCTTTTTACTTTAATTTTATACTTCTTTGCCAAAATAGAATGCCCAAGCTCGTGTAGCAGGATGCTAATAAAGAAAATAATTGAAGTAATACCGCCAACCAACCAGTAGGTTAACTCTGACCAATTTTTGAATTCTTGAGGAAAATAACTTTGTGCCAGCATCCAGGTTAATAGTGCTAAAATTAGAAACCATGAATAATCAAGATTAATTGGAATTCCCAGGATTCTGCCAAGTGAAATATGTTTGTCTTTCATAATAATTTTACATTTCCTTCGTTCTTCTGATTCTTAACTGTTAGTATCATAGCTGCAGTGTCCAGTTTAAAAAAATTTTTAAATTGCTCATATAATTCAGAATGTAAATTCTTTAGTTCGATCGGTCTTTCAAAAAAATATTCTGTGGCTACGGCAAAAAATTCGGCAGGGTTAGTTGCACCATATTGATCGAGCAAAGGATGCTTTTGGTGAACAATATCACTTATTAATTTATTATACTCATTAGTCAGCACTCGTGCCCAAACAATATATGATGAGCGTTTGTCAAATTCAGGAATTCCTTCAGCTGCACCGGATTCATTATCAAGCTGGTGAGCAAATTCGTGAAGTACCAGGTTATGACCATCGTGAATATCATTAGTATCCTGCAGAATCTCATCCCACGCAAGAACAACTTGTCCGCGAGACCATGATTCACCAAGTCTTGCCTGATATCCCTCTATTATAGACCCATCTTCCATTCTTTGTTTTAGGGGAGCGAAGTAAGCATGCGGATAAACTAGAATGGTTCTCAATGTTGGATAGATATCACTTTTGCGTCCTAATAACAAAATACAGGCTTGAGAAGCAATTGTAATTTTAATTTCATCTGTTAATTCCAAACCTTCACAACCTTCAAATGTTTTTTCATCCATAAATATTTGAATTAATCCATGGAGTTCTTTTTTCATTTCCTCAGAGAGTAAACTATAGAACTTTATATTTTTAATAATAATTTCTTTCCATTCAGGTTTTAGTTCCTTATTACGCAGCTTTTCTCTTCTTCTTTTTTTTAATCCAAACACAAGTCAGTTTCAGTACAATTATTTTTTAATCCGAAAATTCCATGTTTTAAGCTTTATGCATATAACATCACTAAAGTTATTATAAATGCTTAATAAATTTTTATCTATAATTAATTCACACATTACATTATCAAACTTAATTATTAAAAAGTAATGTTGTTACAGTTATTAAGACGAAAAACTTTGCAATTTGATTTTTCCCAATTGAAAAACCCTTAGAATTATATCAAAAGGAATCTTTATTTTAAGTTTCGATGTGCTTTCTAATTTAATTCTTCATAAAAATAACCTATGGAAAACTTATGCCAAGTCTAATACATGTTGAAAAACATTTTAATGCTAGTGATACAGTAAGAGATATTGTTATCGGTATGTCTGACGGATTAACCGTCCCATTTGCTTTAGCTGCTGGATTGACTGGTGCAATTGCAGCAAGTAATTTAGTAATTACAGCAGGTTTCGCTGAAATTGCAGCCGGCTCTATTGCTATGGGACTTGGTGGTTACTTAGCTGCAAAAAGTGATTATGAACATTACTTTAGTGAAAAAAGACGTGAAGAACTCGAAGTTAAAGAATTACCGGATGTTGAAAAAGAAGAAGTGTCAGAAGTTTTTAGAGAATATGGGCTGTCCGATGAAGAGATAAAACCAATATTGAATAAGTTTGAAAAGAATCCCAAAAGCTGGGTAGATTTTATGATGAAATATGAATTGGGATTAGAAGAACCAGACACAAAACGCGGACTAAGAAGTGCTTTAACAATAGCTTTATCTTATATAGTTGGAGGTATTATACCACTTTCGCCATACTTTTTTGTAAATGATGCTCATAACGGTTTAACAATTTCTGCAGTTATGACTATGCTTGCATTATTAATTTTCGGATATGTAAAAGGAAAATTCACTGGAGGCAAACCAATTAAAAGTGCAATTCAGACAGTAATAATTGGCGGTATCGCTGCAACTGTTGCATTCATTTTAGCAAAATTTATTGGGTGATTAATTATTTTCACAATCTCTTAAGGAAATAAAAATATCTTTACCAATTCATTGCTTTACGAATTATAGGCTCTAGTGCATCTGCAATCTTTTTATGTCCGGATCCATTCGGATGTTCCTGGCATCCAAAATCTTTTTGTTTGTCTAAGTTAATATTTAACTTTTCATACCAGATTTTTTTATCCTGAAGTCTGCTGCTTAATTCATTAACCAAACTTCTTATGTAATCGCAATGCGAATCCTTTCTGACCGGTTCGCAAAATACGAGAATACTTGCATTGGGATATAATTTTCTTATTCTTTTTAAGAATTTGATGTAAGCGTCGTGAAATGCACTTATAGTTGGATAAGGTTTTTTCCAATAATCATTATTCCCCAATCTTACTACAACCAGATCCGGCTGCCACTTCTGAAAATTCCATTTTAGTGATTCATTCAGACAAGCTCTATCATAATAGTACGGTAATGGTCGTTTAGAAGTTAAGGTTGAATCACCATCATTTCTTACGATTCCAATTCCCGAGATTGCAATAATAGAATAATCAGCATTCAATCTTCTTGCAAGCACCGGTCCAAAAGCAATGTAGTTGTTGTCTGTATCTCTGCTAAACAAACAATCAGGTGTTTTACCTTCACTTCCTAATCCAGCCACGAAAGAATCTCCAATAAATTCTATTTTTCTTTTCTTTTTATCAACAACTGGATAAAGACTATCACCCTTATTAAGTATAAATCCTTCAAAAGAAGCAACACCATTAAGTGCTTCAGTACGTTTTGTAATAATAAGTGAATGCGGACCGTTTTTAAGGCCCTCCGCAATTGTATATATCGTATCGGAAGTTGTGCGGAGAACTTTATTCAGCTGTCCATCAATAAAAATATTGTAATCGTTATGACCATCCTTAAGCTTAATTGCACAATAAGTTCCGCCAAATGTGACTTTAATCTGAACGCCCGGCCAATCAAATCTCACCACTCTAGGTTTTGAGAAATCAAATCTACCTATGTATTCAATGTTTGGATTATTTACTTTTACATGATTTTCTGGCTTGTAGAATTCACCAGATGAAAGAAGTGCCCAAACAAGCACAAATGAGAAAACGAATAAACATTTTTTAATAATTGATTGTAATCGTAAAAGCAAAAGAATTTCCCTTAAGTTTTGATTCAGGTTGATATGAATAAATTATTATCAATGAATTAGAATTTTTTATTATTTAATATTTCGTAAGCTACAGGTTTAACACTTTCTACCCATTCAGGATTTTTTAATGCAGATAATAATTTATCAATAGGAAAATCTTTGGGTAACATTTTATTTTCCTTCAAATCATAAAAAACATGATGAGCCCCTTCTAAAACAAACACAGAGTCAGATTTTTTTTCTAAGGTTTTAAGTAGTGGTTTAATTGAAAGTTTACCGAGCTTAATAAGTCCTTTCGCAGCAAGCCAGCGAACATCACTTTTTTCATCCTCCATTGCTTGTATGAATAATGGTATGGAAAGAGGGTCGCTAATTTCTTCCAGGGTTTTAACAGCTTCCCATCTGTAAATATGCTTGTGATGAGAAAGTAGTTCCATTAAA
>JAPHUI010000262.1 GCA_026193755.1 Ignavibacteriaceae bacterium
AGGTTTACCGATAACTTATGGTATTATTAAGAAAATGGGTGGTTCGATCAAAGTTCAGAGTAAGTTGAATGTGGGTTCTACGTTTACAATTTATTTATTAAAAGTACCTAAAAAAGTTCTGGATGATTAACTATGGATGATATACGTGTACTGATAGTGGATGATGAAGAAGATTTAGCTAAAACTATAGCTGAAAGATTGGAGATCAGAGGTATTCATACTCAAACAGCTTCAGATGGCGATAAGGCTCTTAACTTAATTAAGTCACAGCCTCCGGATGTTGTTGTGTTAGATTTAATGATGCCCGGAATAGGAGGTCTTGGAATTTTGAAACAAATAAATTTATTGGAAAATAAAATTCCTGTTATACTCCTAACTGGATATGGCTCTAGAGAAAGGAGCATTGAAGGAATGAATTTAGGAGCGTTCGATTATGTATTAAAACCCTGTAATCTTGATGATTTAATAATAAAAATACAAGAAGCAATTAAGATTAAATAGCAGTTTTGTGAGGAAATGAGATGAACGAAAAAGACATAAAATTTATTGGAAAAATTACTGCCGGTGTAACTCACGAATTAAATAATGTTCTAGCGAGTATCCGGGAGATTTCAGGATTAATGACAGATATTTTGTCAATTACAGATGAAAAATCCTTTCCGCGAAAAGAAAAATTTCAAACCTCTTTAGGGAAAATTCAAAATCAGGTTCAGCGGGGAGTAAAATTAACCAGCCAGCTAAATAAATTTTCGCACCTGACTGATAATTACAAAAATGATATAGATCTGAATGAACTCCTTGAGCATCTGATCTTTTTAACTGAAAGATTTGCAAGGATAAAAAATGTAGCATTACAAAATCAATCAATAAATCAAACCATTACAATTAATACTGATCCATTACGCTTGCAAATGGCCTTGTTCAATTGCATTTCTTATTTATTAAATCAGACCGTAATTGGAGGCGAGATTAGCATCAGTCCAGAGAAAAAAGGAAAAGAATGTTTGGTTAGTATTACTTATAAAGGAGAGGGGATAAATAAGTTGTCAATTTTTAAGGATTCTACTTCATCAGATGAATTATTGTCCTTGAAATCGACTATGGAAAATTTAAATGGAGTTTATGAGTTAGATGCATCGAACACTGCAGTTATAATAAAAATACAAAGTAATAAATAAAGTTCATAAATCTTTAAGACTTTTTTTTATTACATTGATTTATATGGATTAAAAATTAATCGTTTACTTGAATAAAAAAATATGATACAATTAAAATAAAGGGAGAGTAAATATGGAGAAAATAAAAATACTTTTAGTAGATGATGAGAAAGAGTTTGTAGAAACCTTATCAGAACGAATAAGGATGCGTGAACATGATTCTGATGTTGCATTGAACGGTGAGCAGGCTTTAAAGAAAATGGATGACGATTTACCCGATGTTGTAGTTCTCGATCTCAAAATGCCTGGTATGGATGGTATGGAAGTGCTTAGAAGAATCAGAAAAGCCTATCCTAAAGTTCAAGTAATTATGTTAACCGGGCATGGATCGGAGAAGGATGAAGAGGAAGCCAAAAAATTAGGGGCGTTTGAATACCTTGAGAAACCTGTAGAAATTGAAACATTGATGAAAAAAGTTAAAAAGGCTTATAAGAGTAAGTTTGAAAGCAGTATGATGGCGGCGACTTTTGCAGAAGCAGGAGAATTTGATACAGCAAAGGAAATAAGAGATAGTGATGAGGAACAGGACGAAATCAATAAAGATAAAAAAAAATCAAAATAAAATATTAAATCGGTATTTGAAATGAAAATAAAAGTATTATTAGTTGATGATGAAAAAGATTTTATTGAATCATTAGCTGAAAGGCTAGAACTTAGGGAATTTGATGTTAAAACAGCTTTAAATGGGGATGATGCAATTAATTTGATTCGTGAAAAAGAATTCGATGTTATTGTTCTGGATGTAAAAATGCCGGGCAAGAGCGGCATTGATACTTTAAAAGAAATAAAGAATATAAATCAACTATCTCAGGTAATTATGCTTACAGGACATGCAACAGTTGAATCAGCAATTCAGGGTATGAAATTAGGCGCATACGATTATATTATGAAACCGACCGATACCGAAGGGCTGATTAACCTTATAAATAAAGCTTACAAGATAGTTGAAGAACATAGAGAACGCATACGACGTGCTGAGATTGAAAATATCGTGAAGAAACACGGGTGGTAATAAGAAAGAAATTATTTTGAGGGAATTATGAAAGTAAAAGAATTAATGGTTCCTTTGTCAGGTTATGCTACTGTTTCACAAAATGCCTCTTTAGCAGACGCAGTTAAAGCACTTAAGCTTGCCCAGAAAGAGTTTGATCAGACGCGTGATCGGCACAGAGCAATTCTTGTAACTGATGAAAATAATAAGATTGTTGGGAAGCTAAGTCAATTAGATGTTATACGATCACTAGAACCCAAGTATTTAAAATTTGATGATGGAAAAGATTTATCACGTTTTGGTTTTTCCAAAGATTACATGGATGCAATTCTGAAAGAATATCACCTTTGGGATGAGCCACTTGATAACATTTGTGAAAAGGCTGCAAAAATAATAGTGAAAACAATTATGTATGCACCAACTGAAGGAGAGTATGTCAGGGAAGATGCTACATTGGAAGAAGCAATACATCAGCTAGTTATGGGACGTCATCAATCACTTTTAATAACTAGAAGCAAAGACATTGTTGGTATACTGAGACTAACAGATGTGTTTAGGGAAATCGCTAACAGGATAAGCGCTTGTAATTCTTAGGAAATATTTTTTAAATCATAAATAGATTTATTGAATGACAAAACTCATATTGCAGAGGAGTACAAATAAATGAGTTCCGGGGCGAAAGTAAATTTTCAAAATAATAGAATAGATTGGCGTCGAATATTTTTTTTGTTTCTTGGGATTGCTCTCTTTGCGTTAGTTTACTATATCCCGCCTTTGCCTGATGCAGTTGATCCTGCAGGAAAACATTTTGTTTTAACAAGGGAAGGTAAAGGGGCATTAGCAGTATTTCTCTTGGCTGGTACCTGGTGGGTTTTCGAGGTTGTTCCAATTGGGATTACCAGCCTTACAATTGGGGTACTTCAAGTCATCTTTCTGATTCGTCCTGCCAAAGCTGCGTTTAATGATTTTATGGATCCTTCTGTATTATTCATTTTTGCTTCTATTATGATAGGATTGGTATTTACAAAGACAGGTCTTACAAAAAGACTGGCTTACAAGATGCTTACCATCATCGGTGAAAGAACATCAATGATTTATTTGGGCTGCTTTATCTTTACAGCACTACTAACTCATTTAATGGCTCATACAGCTGTTGCTGCAACTATTTATCCACTACTTTTAGCAATTTATAAACTTTATGATGAAGGAAACGAACCAACAAGATTTGGCAAGGGACTTTTTATCGGGATGGCATATGTAGCGGGGGCTGGTAGCATAATAACACTTCTGGGTTCAGCACGTGCTGCAGTTGCACTAAGCTTTTATCACGATATGGTTAAAACTACTGTCTCATTTTTTGAATTGTCGTATTATATGTTCCCGGTTGGCTGGATAATGGTTTTTATACTCTGGGGATTCATCATGATATTCTTTAAACCGGAGAAAAAGGTAATTCCCGGATTAAAGGAAAAATCGAGACAATTACATGCTCAATTAGGTAAAATTACTAGACGTGAATTGCTGGCAATTATTATAGTTGGAGGATGTGTAATTACATTATCAATGGTTTCATTTATACCTTTTCTTCAACCGATTAATAAGACAGCAATTATTCTTGTTTCCACAATTCTATTCTTTGTTTTCAAAATACTAGATTTAGATGATCTCGAAGCTCTTCCTTGGAATATCATTTTGCTTTTTGCAGGCGCAATGAGCATAGGATTCTGTCTCTGGCAAACCGGGGCAGCTGAATGGTTAGCTATTAATTGGTTAGTGTTCTTTAAAGATGCGCACTGGTTTATTTTCGTTATGGCTATCGCTCTGTTTGTTTTACTCATGACTAACTTTATAATGAATGTAGCTGCTATAGCAATATCACTTCCGGTTGCTTTGGTTATTGCACCTTACTTGAATGTAGCATCAGAAGTAATTCTGTTTGTTTCATTAGTAACTGCAGGAATGCCTTTTTTATTGCTAGTTGGGGCTGCTCCCAATGCCATCGCCTATAATTCCAGGCAGTTTACTTCAGGTGAATTTTTTAAATACGGCGTCGTTGCGAGTATTATTTTACTAGTAGTACTTGGTCTAACAGTATTAATTCTTTGGCCGTTGATGGGGATGCCAATTACAATGATGAATTAAGTAATCAGATCATGTTATTAAATTAAATTAATTAGAAAATTTAGATTTATAAGAAGGGAAAGTATTTTTTTGAGGAACATTCAGTAATGCAAATTATATGTATATCCTGTCATAGTTATGGTTACGGTAAAGAGTTAGCAGAAAAACTAGCATCCGAATTAGGTTATGATCACATTGCTAGAGAAGAGCTAGCCGATCAGGCTACAGAACGTGGTATACCTGTAGGAAAATTAGAAACTGCCATTCTAAAACATCAGCTCATAACAGAAGAACTCTCAATTGAAATCGAGCGATTTAAAGCTTTCATCACCGCTGAGATTTGTAAACGAACTAAAAAGAGAGGAGTAGTCTATCACGGCAGAATGGGTCACATGGTTCTTCAAGGTCTTCCCAATGTAATACGAATAAGAGCAACATCTGATGAAAAAGAACGCATAAACAGAGTTATGCAACGAATGAATTTGAATAGTAAGCAAGCTAAAAATTATATTGAACAGGTTGATGAGGATAGATGTAGATATACAAAATACTTCTATAATGTTGATTGCAATGAACCGACTCTTTTTGATTTAGTTGCTAATTCTACGAATTTATCTATTAATGATTCTGTAACTGCTTTAATAAATCTAACCAGGTTACCTGAATTTCAGCCAACGCCTGAATCAAATCAAAAAATCGAAGATCTTCTTTTACAATCACAATGTAGACTTGCAATTGCTGAAGATGCGAGAACGAGAGTAGCAAAGGTTGATGTGAAGGCATATCAGGGAAATGTTTCTCTGACCTATTTACCTGCTTTTGTAAAACAAGCAGAATTTATTCCTCAGGTTCTTAAAAAGATTGAGAACATGAGATCTTTGGTTTGTACTATGGCTGCTACAAACATACTTTGTATTCAGGAGCGGTTTAATCCTGATGCTGATACATTCAATCACCTTGTTGAGATAGCAGGTAAATGGAACGCATCGGTAGAATTAGTTAGGCTTGTACATCAAATGCGAGATGATAAAGTCTTACAAAAAGAAGAAATTGCTCAGGCAAAATTTTCCGACAGGGAAAAGAATGGGGGAATTTTGGATGACACTTCAGAGACTGAAGAAGATGAAAAAGATAAATATGGAGTACCTGAAACGATCAACCGATTAATCCAGGTAGGAAGAGCAGGAGCTGTAAATACTATTTATGGAGGAGTACAACCTCTTGCCAACATGGTAAAAAGTTCGAAAGGTAATTGTCTTGTTGTAGTCGGTGATGTTTTTCTTTCTTCAGGAAGTGCATCTCAAAAAAGGATGAAGAGGGATTTAATTAGTCTTCTATCCGATCAATCGCGAGTGCCTGTGATTAGCTCTGATGATCTTAAGGAACAGTATTTGTTTGGACCAAAGCAAAGGATTAAAACTTTAGTTTTCGCTTTAATAAGTGTACTGCTTTTTTATTTTGTTTTTACGAATCAGGAATTAATATTAAAATTTTTAACGCCTTCAGATACCGAATTTAAAATATTAGCAGTACTTATAATTGCACTCTCAGTCCCACTCGCTGCATACGTAATTGGTAACCTTTGGCATAACATTTTAAAATTAGTCAAGTTAGAGTGAGAAAAATTTTTATGGTTATAACTTGCTTATAAATAGAGGATAGCATGGGTTTAGAATATTTTATTGATATTAGTTGGTCAACTGCTGCCCAGGTTGTAATGCTGGGTTTCATTGGCGGTATATTGAGCGGATTTATTGGTTCGGGTGGAGCATTCTTCATGACACCCGGAATGATGAATTTAGGAGTATTGGGTCCTGTAGCAGTAGCAAGCAATATTACACATAAATTTGGTAAAGCAATGGTCGGCTCAAAACGCCATAGTGAATTAGGAAATGTTGATAAAAAACTTTCTATTTTTATGCTGATAACTGCCGCTTTAGGAATACGCCTAGCTGTAATGGTTATGAAATTTATGTTCGAGGGTAAAGAAGGGCACAGTGCAGCAACAAGTGCTGGTGCTGACTTATATATTAGTTTGGTATTTGTCATCGTGCTTACAATAGTATCCATATCAATGCTGAGGGATATAAATAAATCTCGTAAAAAGTTGGATAAAGGTCCTTCGAGAAAAATTGTAGAATTTTTAAGTAAACATAAATTACCGCCATTAATATATTTCCCGGTTGCTGACATTTCGGTTTCATTATGGGTCGTTCTTATTGTTGGACTAGCTTGCGGTTATTTGGCAGGAACTATAGGAGTTGGAGGATTTATCGGAGTTCC
>JAPHUI010000250.1 GCA_026193755.1 Ignavibacteriaceae bacterium
ACTATCTTCTTTATTAATGTATACAAAATAGGAGCATAACGATCGTATAATTGCTCTAAAGCTTTGGAATCATATCCTGCAATCTTGAGCATTATTTCGGCATCTGTTAATGTATTACTTTCAGCCAATTCAGTATTTCCTTCAATTTTTTAATGTTTTAAGGTCAAAACTAAAATTATTGAAAAAAATAAGCAATTTAAGTACCACTGATGTAATGCATCATTTGGATACAAAATCGTAGAAATGATTGGATTATTTTCAAATAGGAATTGGTAGGACGTAAAAAAGACCACCCGTAAAATTTCAGAGCATTTCTGGATTCATCTTTAAAGCTTAAACAGAATTGGTATTGTGACCTGTACTTTAATCGGTTTCCCTCGCTGTTTGCCAGGATTAAACTTTGTTTTTAAAATAGCATCCAATGCCGCTTCATCACAACCTCCTCCAATACCTTTAACAACTTCTGCACTTGTCACTACACCCGTTTCATCAACAAATGCTCTAACAAAAACTTTTCCTTCAATGCCAACTCGCTTTGCTATTACAGGATATTCTATTTTACTTTGAATTTCCTGAAGACCTCCAATCGGCTCAGGCATCTCTTCGACAGCAACGAAATAAGTTGGTTCCTCCTTAATTTCTAAATTTTCTTTGGGAGGGGGAAGAGAAATTTCCTCTTTCACCTTAGAATCTTCAAACGGCGAATTTTTTGTCAACTCAACCAGCGGTGCATTGATAGGTTCTGGTAGGGTCGGCGGTGCTGTAGGAAGAATATTTTGTTCAATCTTTGAAGCAACGTTTGTTTCTTTATCCTGAATATCCTCAATAGGAATATTTCTTACAACCTCGACATTCGCAGAATGCATCAAACTATTTGTCCTTAACAAATCCAATATGTAATGCGTGTTGTCAACAGGTTCAAAAATTTCATTCTTAAATTCTGTTATTTCAGAAGTATTACCAATAAGAAAATATGCTGCAACAGAGACTGACAAGACAAATAAAATAATAGAAATTAATACATATTTTCTTAGATTATTGTGCGGTGAGGAAATTATTTCGGATTTGATTTTATACTGATTACGAGAAGGTTCTAAAAGTTCTTTTTTTTCTAAATCCTTTGTGATTTGAGTCGATGTAATAAACTCGTTTAGATCTCTGGATTTCTTTGTTTTAACTTCCTGAAATTCACTTACGTCCATCGGTAAAGAATCGGAAATTGATAAAGAACTCCAGTCCATATTGTCTTTTGCAGCAAGTTTTTCTGAAGATTCATCAACAGATTTTTCTTCTTTTATCTCAACAATTTCCAATTCATTATCATCTTCCGCTCCAAATATCGAACGGGTCAATTTTTTTATCATATTATCTTTTGCATTGGGGGAAGGTATTTCAGCCACCAGGATAGAAGGCAACAGTGAAGCAAGGTTTTGATATTGCGCCAGTTCTTTCCATGGAAAGTTCTCGTCATTTTCTTTCATAACGCGTAAACTTTTAATCTCATTTTCATTTATACATCCTAAAACTTCCAGTTTTACTAGTTCTATCTCCTTTTGTTTATCCATATAACCTACTTTACTCCAAAGTGATTTTGCTTTAATTTTTAGCGATTTCCTTACTCGATATTTTGAGTAATAATATTATTTAAATGCTATGATTTAATTGAGGTTCTCGTTTGTGCAATTTGAATACCATCTTAATTTTTAATAAAATTAGTAAAAAAATCTAAACTTGCCTTATCCTTAAATGACGGAGCGCCAGAATTGACCGTCACATACATTATACATTTCAAGGATTTATGCTTACAACGTATTTTAGTATTTTTGTTTGTTAATTAAATCAATAATGAAAACAATGACTTCTAATCAGATAAGAAAACAATTTTGGGAATTTTTTAAAGGTAAAAAACATAAAATAGTTTCTTCAGCCCCGGTTGTTCCATTTGACGATCCTACCCTTTTATTTACAAATGCAGGTATGAACCAGTTCAAGGATGTTTTTCTTGGAACAGGAAAAAGAGATTATAAGCGAGCAGCAGATACACAAAAATGTATACGTGTAAGCGGCAAGCATAATGACCTCGAGGAAGTTGGGCACGATACATATCATCATACATTTTTTGAAATGCTGGGTAACTGGTCTTTCGGCGATTACTATAAACCTGAAGCAATTGAGTGGGCCTGGGAACTTTTAACAGAAGTATGGAAACTACCAAAAGAAAGACTTTGGGCAACAGTCTACAAAGATGATGACGAAGCTAACAAGTTGTGGAAAACCAAAACAGATATTAAACACAATCATATTCTAAAGTTCGGAGAAAAAGACAATTTCTGGGAAATGGGTGATACCGGACCTTGCGGACCGTGTTCAGAAATTCATATAAACCTTGGTGACGATTTTGATAATCCTGAATATGTAAACGCAGGAACACCTGAATGTATAGAAATCTGGAATCTCGTTTTCATCCAGTACAATCGCGATGAAAATGGTGTGCTGCATGATCTCCCAGCAAAACATGTTGACACAGGAATGGGTTTCGAACGTGTTTGTGCGGTTCTTCAAAAGAAAAATTCAAATTATGATACTGATATTTTCTCTCCTTTGATCGAAGAGATTTCAATTCTTAGTAAAGTCAGTTACGAAAAAGAAGAAGATAAAATACCGATGCGAGTAATTGCCGATCACATTCGTGCGTTAACTTTTGCAATAGCTGACGGAGCGGTTCCGGGAAATGAAGGAAGAGGTTATGTTCTTCGGAGAATTTTAAGGAGGGCTGCGCGATACGGGAGAAAAATTAATCTTAACGAACCTTTCCTTTCCAAACTTGTGGATGTTTTGTCAGCAAATATGGGAGAGGTTTTCCCCGAGATAAAAGAAAAAAATGATTACGTTAAAAAAGTAATTCAAGGTGAAGAAGAAAGTTTCAACGCAACACTGGACAGAGGTATTGAACTATTTGAAGAAATAGTGAAAAAGCTTAATAAGAAAAAAGGAAAAATAATTCCGGGTGAAGATGTATTTAAACTTTATGATACTTTTGGATTTCCTGTTGATCTTACAAACATAATGGCAACCGAAAAAGGATTTTCAATTGATGAAGTTAAGTTCGGTGAGCTGATGGACCAGCAGAAAGAAAGAGCTCGTGAAGCCTCAAAAGAAAAATTTTCATCAGTTAATGTAGTTCTAAATGATCTAAAAGGATTTAAGCTGATAAGTCCCGAGCCAACTGTCTTTACAGGATATGATGAACTTGAAACTAATTCGAAAGTTTCTGGTTTCAAA
Organism: Ignavibacteriaceae bacterium; assembly: GCA_026193755.1. Taxonomy (GTDB): domain Bacteria; phylum Bacteroidota; class Ignavibacteria; order Ignavibacteriales; family Ignavibacteriaceae; genus IGN2. Next base: position 3,283 of record JAPHUI010000250.1, read on the forward strand.
CGTGATAATGAGACCGACCTGGTTATTCTTGACCAGAGTCCGTTTTATGTTGAAGCAGGCGGACAGGTCGATGATACGGGTTTTCTCCTTATAAATGATAATAAACTGAAAGTGGTTGACCTTCAAAAAGTCGATAATCAAATCATTCATATTGTTCCCAATGATAAACAGAAATTAATTGAACCTGGTAAAGAAGTAATTGCCGAAGTTGATTCTAATCGACGGTGGGACATTATGCGCAACCATTCAGTTACACATTTTCTTCATGCTGCATTAAGAAAAATCCTGGGGACACATGTTCAGCAAGCAGGTTCTTATGTAGGACCCGATCATTTGCGTTTCGATTTTACTCATTTCACAAAACCAAGTCCAGAAGAAATGAAAGAGATTGAAACACTTGTAAATGAACAGCTCAGAAGAAATTTACCTATGATTCATCACAGAAATATTCCGTTTGAAGAAGCAAAAAAGATGGGGGCGTTAATGTTTTTTGGGGACAAGTATGGTGACAAAGTAAACGTGGTTCAATTTGGAGATTACACTATGGAATTCTGTGGAGGTACTCACGTTAAAAATTCATCTGAGATAGGTTTGTTCAAGATTATCAGCGAATCTTCGATTGCAAGCGGAGTTAGAAGAATTGAGGCTGTCACCGGTGCGGGTGTTGAGAAGTATATTCAATCTCAGCTAGAGCATATGAAACAATTCAGTCACAGGATTGATGAGCTGCTCGAAACTAAAAAGAAACTTGAAAAAGAAATCTCAGATTTAAAACTCAAGGAGAAACTTGGGCAGCTTGATCATATTCTTTCTTTACATTCAGAAGAAAAAGGAATAAAAATATTTAAAGGAAAAGTTCAAGCAGATAGCATGGATGAATTAAAATCCTTTGGTGATGAGTTGAGAAATAAAATGGGCAGCGGTGTTGGAGCCTTAATTTCTCAAATAGAAGATAAAGTCGGGATAGTTGCAGTTGTTAGTGATGATCTGATTAAAGAGAAAAAATTAAGTGCAGGAAAAATAGTTGCTGAACTTGCTAAGTTAGTTGGCGGCGCAGGTGGTGGTCGTCCTCATCTTGCAACTGCCGGAGGAAAAGATGTTTCGGGCATTCCTGCAGCCATAAGTAAAGTTGAAAAAGTAGTCGGTGAATTTCTATAAAATATTTTATAACTAAACTTCTTTACAAATCATTAAACAAGAATTTAATGAAAGACCCTGAAACGAGTTCAGGGTGACAAAATGTCTAAAACCAGAATTAAATATATCTGTTCTAACTGCGGATACGAATCACTCAGGTGGCTGGGTAAGTGCCCGGAATGTGAAAGCTGGAACTCATTCAATGAAGAAATAATAGAAACCTCCAAACGTAAACTTGCAATTTCCAAATCAAAATTTGAACTGAATACAATTGATACAATTTCTGCAAATGAAAAAGACAGAATAAAAACCGGGATAGCTGAATTCGATAGAGTTCTTGGTGGTGGATTGATGCAGGGATCGGTTATTCTTCTTGGCGGTGATCCCGGAATTGGAAAATCAACTCTTGCAATGCAGGCAGCAGCGAACATCAATCAGAAAGTACTTTACGCAACGGGAGAAGAATCAGAAAAACAAATTAAGATAAGAGCAAGCAGACTAAAATTAAATTCAACTGAGTTTTATGTTCAGGCGGAGACAAACCTATCAGAAATTCTCGGAGCCGTCAACCAACTTTCACCGGCTGTGGTTGTAATTGACTCAATTCAAACAATGTATAGAAGTGAACTCGACAATTCTCCTGGAACCATAACACAAATTAGAGAATGCACGGCACTTTTGATGGAAGAAGCCAAGAAAAAACAATATTGTGTAATAATAATAGGTCACGTTACTAAAGAAGGAATGATAGCCGGACCTAAATTGCTTGAACATATGGTCGACACTGTGATTCAGTTTGAGGGTGAATCGAATTACTCTTTCAGGATTCTTCGTGCGCAAAAAAACAGATTTGGAAGTACGAATGAAATTGGTGTTTTTGAAATGCACGAAAACGGTTTGCGAGAGATAAAAAATCCGAGTGAATTATTTTTAAGTGAAAGAGAAAAACAGACTCCCGGTTCTGTCGTCACCTCAAGCATTGAAGGAACCCGCCCAATTCTCCTTGAAGTGCAAGCATTAGTTACACCGTCTAACTATGGTTACCCACAAAGAGTTTCAAACGGATTTGATCAGCGAAGGCTTTCAATTCTTCTCGCCGTTCTCGAGAAGAGGGCTAACGTCCGGGTTTCAGCTACAAATGTTTTCGTGAACATCGCCGGTGGAATTCGGATAACAGAAACTGCCGGTGACCTTGCAGTATGTGTTGCAATAGCTTCAAGTCTGACAGAAAAAGTGATTGATAATCAGACGATTGTCATCGGTGAAGTTGGTCTTGGTGGAGAAATTAGAAGTGTAGGACATATTGAAAAAAGAATTCAGGAGGCTGAAAAACTTGGGTTTAAATCTGTGATAATTCCATCAGGGAATTCTAAAGGTTTAAAGATTTCAGGTAAAATAAAATTCCACTCTGTTGAAAATTTAAAGCAAGCAATAGATATAACTCTCTCTTAAAAATTTTCAATCCGGCAATTCTTAAATTTTAGAACAATAGTTCCCTTTTTTCCCGGAATAATTATTTCAATCGAATTAAGCGATTACCCGACACTCACAAATGAATTTTCTTTAGCCCTTTTATCAGCACTAATGACCGACAGATAAAATTTAATATCTTCATTAACCCTCACAGATTATCATTGTAACAGTAATTTTCAGAGGATACAAAAATGAAGAATATTTGCTTACTTTTTCCACTAACAATGCTCCTGATTAATCCGGCATATCCAATCAGTGTTGAACAAAATTCAAACACCGAAATTAAAGCTCAGAGAACAGAAGAACATATAGTAATTGATGGCAAGCTCAACGAGAATATTTGGAAGAGACCCGGTAATACTAACTTAATTCAACAGGATCCTGAACAAGGATTATATCCAACACAACATACAGAATTTTGGGTGGCTTATGATGATGAAGCTTTCTATTTCGCTGCCAAATTTTATGATACACAACCTGATTCTATAATGGCAAGATTAGTTCGTCGTGACTTTATCTGGGGCGATCCTTCTGATGGATGTGTACTTTATTTAGATTCATACCGTGATAAAAGAAGCGGATATTTCTTTTATGTTTCTGCAGCTGGAACACTGGCGGATGGATTAATTGAAAACGATGTTAAGCAACCGAATGATTTATCCTGGGATGCTGTTTGGGAAGGCGGTGCAAGTTTAAATAAGGACGGATGGTCTGCCGAAATGAAAATTCCTTACTCTCAACTAAGATTTCAGGAAGGTGACTCACAGGTCTGGGGAATAAATGTTGAAAGATTTATAAGCAGAAGATTTGAAACCGATATGCTTGTCTATACTCCAAGAAACGAAAATGGTTTTGCATCCAGGTTCCCTGATCTAGTAGGCATTGAAGGAATAACTCCACCTTCCCGAATAGAATACCTGCCATACGTTGTAGGTAAAGCAGAATATATTCAAACAGTGCCTGGAAATCCTTTTAACTCGGGTCACGAATACTCACCTGGGTTAGGACTGGACGTAAGAGCAGGTCTAGGCAACAGTCTTACACTTAACGGAACAATCAATCCTGATTTTGGTCAGGTTGAAGTAGATCCAGCAGTAGTAAATCTTACAGATGTTGAATCTACTTTCGAAGAGAAGCGTCCTTTCTTTACAGAAGGTGCGAGCATTTACAGATTCGGCGGTGGCGGAACAAACAACAGTGTTTCATTCAATTGGCC
>JAPHUI010000184.1 GCA_026193755.1 Ignavibacteriaceae bacterium
ATAAAGAAATCTATCTTTACTATTCTCAATTATGAAATGCCAAAGAAAAATGTAATGTCGATGCACTGTTCAGCAAATGTTGGAGAACGGGGAGACGTTGCTTTATTTTTTGGTTTATCAGGTACTGGTAAGACAACACTTTCTGCTGATCCAAATCGAAAATTAATTGGGGACGATGAACACGGTTGGAGCGAAGATGGTGTTTTTAATTATGAAGGTGGTTGCTACGCAAAAGTGATCCGGCTTTCTGAAGAAGCTGAACCGGATATCTATGAAACAACAAGAAAATTTGGAACCATTTTAGAAAACGTTCAAATAGATGCACAGTCGAGAAGAATCGATCTGGATGATGATACGTTTACTGAAAATACAAGAGCTGCCTACCCGATATCACACATTAATAATATAGTTGAAGAAGGAAAAGCCGGTCATCCGGAAAATGTTGTAATGCTTACTGCAGATGCATTTGGAGTTCTTCCTCCTATTTCTAAACTTACCACTGAGCAGGCAATGTATCATTTTATTTCTGGTTATACTGCAAAAGTTGCCGGAACAGAAAAAGGTGTTACGGAACCAAAAGCTACATTCAGTACGTGTTTTGGTGCACCGTTTATGGTTTGGCATCCTACTGTTTATGCAAAATTACTTGGAGAGAAAATTAAAAAACATAAAGCTAATTGCTGGCTTGTAAATACAGGATGGACAGGCGGACCTTATGGAGTAGGAAGCAGAATGAAGATACAGTACACACGTACGATGCTAAATGCTGCACTAGATGGTAAGCTCGATAAAGTTGAATTTGAGACTGACCCAATTTTTAATTTACGAATACCCAAATCCTGTGAAGGTGTTCCTTCTGAAGTATTGAATCCTAAAAATACCTGGAAGGATAAAAAAGCATACGATGAAATGGCTAAAAAGCTTGCAGGCATGTTTCTAAATAATTTTAAGGAATTTGAAGCCGACACAGAAAAAGAAATTACAGCTGCCGGTCCAAAGTTAATTTAATCTTTTTTTAGTAGTTTAAACCTGTTTCAATTAACGAATGTTAAATTATTCTTACTTCCATCCTTGTGGAATAGAAAGGTAAATTAGAAATTGAAAAAAACAATTATCGTGTTGGTTGTTATAATAGTTGGTTTACAATTCGTACCTGTGCACAGGACTAACCCACCTATAACCTGGGATATAAATGCTCCTGAAAATGTTTCCGGTATTCTCAGGACATCTTGTTATGATTGTCATTCTAATGAAACAAGGTGGCCTTGGTATTCTTATATTGCCCCTGTTTCCTATTTTATAGCAAGTGATGTAAATGAAGGAAGAAAACATCTAAATTTTTCCGAATGGGATAAATACGACGAAAAGAAAAAAGAAAAAAAGTTGGATGGGATAATTGAAATGGTTACTGAAGGAGAAATGCCTCTGCCTATGTATTTAATGATCCACAAAGATGCAAAATTAGACACAGTAAGAATAAATATATTAAAGGAATGGGTAAAACCGGGAAGCAGTAAGGAGGAATCATTCGGAATAGAAAAAAATGAAGAGAAAGACTGATCAATCGATTTTATTTAAATGATATAACGAGCTGTTGCCTGGATTTTTATCCAAAGCCGTTGCTTATGAATTTTTCTTGCCTTAATTTCACTCGCAAATCTTTTTGAGTTAGACCGGAAGACCACAAAGTGGTTCATCTTTAAACCCTTTAGAAAAAATCAATCACAAAATTTTAGGGAGAAATTTTAATGTCAGAAAAGAAACTTACCGGAGATGTTTACTATCCTTCCAAAGAGATAATTAATAATGCTCATGCCAAATGCGAACAGCTTTACGATTCTGCGGAAAGAGATTATGTTGGTTTTTGGGAAAATGAGGCAAATAACTTACACTGGTTTCAAAAGTGGGATAAAGTTCTCGATGATTCAAAAAAGCCTTTCTACAAATGGTTTATTAATGGGAAGACTAACATTGCCTACAACTGTCTTGATGTTCATTGCGATACTTTCCGACGAAATAAAGTTGCGCTTATTTGGGAAGGTGAGAATGGAGATTTCAGATCGCTTTCATATTTTGCACTAAGGAGAGAAACCTGCCGTTTTGCGAATGTTCTAAGAAGTCTTGGTGTTAAAAAGGGTGATCGTGTGACGATTTATATGGGAAGAATTCCTGAAATAGTTACAGCTATGCTTGCTTGTGCGCGTATAGGGGCTATACATTCTGTTGTTTACGGTGGTTTTTCTGTTGAGGCGCTTCATGAAAGATTAGAAGACAGCCAGTCAAAAGTTTTAATTGTTGCCGATGGAGCATATCAAAGAGGGAAGATTGTCGAGTTAAAAAAGATTGCTGATGAAGCACTTCAAAGAGCAGCAACTGTTGAGAGCGTTTTAGTTGTAAAGAGAACCGGTCACGAAGTAAATATGGAATTCGGACGAGATATGTGGTATCATGACCTTATGTCCCTGCCTATTGCAAGTAATTCCTGTGACATTGAAATAATGGATGCGGAAGATCCACTTTATCTTCTTTACACTTCTGGAACGACAGGTAAACCTAAAGCAATACTTCATACTCACGGTGGTTATATGGTCGG
>JAPHUI010000153.1 GCA_026193755.1 Ignavibacteriaceae bacterium
GCAAAACTAAAATTCTGGGGTATCGGCGCTCAATATAGCATTGAGTGTTTGAGAGATGATGATTTTGTAGAAGCATTGGCCGAAGCGAACTGCAGAATGTCTTTTCTCGGAATGGAATCTTTGAATGAAGAAAGTCTCAGAGGTGTACAGAAGAAACAAAATAAAGTGGAAGAGTACAAAGAATATTTTGATAAGCTGAACCGTAAAGGAATATTAACATTTACCGGTTTAATGTTTGCACTCGATGAAGATACAAAAGAATACTACGAAACTTTACCCGAAAAACTGGAGGAGGTTGGATGCAATGTTATTCTTCCTTCCATTTCAATTCCAATTTACGGAACGCCGCTATACGACAAAATTAAATCCGAGGGAAGACTGATTGATGAAGACATTTCCCACTACGAAGGAGACCACGTTCTTTTCAGGCATAATAATCTAAGTGAAGAAGAAATTTACAAAGCTTATAAAAGAGTGAATAAAATATTTTATTCCTGGAAGAACATTTTCAGAAGATGGATAAGGTTTGTCAAGAAGCAATCTGTTCAGGAGTCAATTCCTCAATTCGTACTTAAAGTGCTTATCTCAACTGTCATCTACTTCAAGCTTTCAATATTTCAGAAGCATCATGCACAGGAAAGAGTATTCCACAAAAATTTATCCACGAACAAAACGAAATTGAGTTTAAGCCGAAGCCCGGGGATTAAACGCAGGTTAGCTGTAAATACTTTTAATTTACTTACTAGGCGTGGATGATGTTTTTTACTTTTTTAGTTGTTATACTGATTTTATGTATGACTCTTCGATTCAAATAAAATTCCAACTGGGCTTTGTTTTAATTTTTTATTTTGTTTTAAAAAAGTCTTTATTGAAGAAATTATATCACTTAAATTATGTAGTCCAGTCAATCCACCCATGTATGAGGCCCATATAGGTAAAAAATTGCCGACGAGTGGTTGAAGTGCAATAGTCGCAGAAGTAAGAAAAGATATACCTTTCATGGCAATATCTTTTTTTAATTCGTTTTGAATTTCTTCCAGACTTGAACGATGTTTTAAAAATGCATTATTAAGATTGTAGTCAACTTGATTTGCAATTTTATCTAATTCATTAAATGTTACATTACCTAATGTTTCCATTTCGGATTTTATGATTTTTCGTAATTCTGTAACAGAACTATTCTTTCTTAGAAATTCAACTTGTGGAAATGTAATATTATCTAACCAATCATTTTTCTGTGAAAGGAGTGCATTAGTAATACCCAAATTAATGTTTTTGTGCTGATATTTGCCATCGAAGAAAATATTTTGATTGGTAATAATTTTTTGTTTCAACCAGTGATATGAAACTGGCGCAGTAACAAGAGGGCTGGAATCATTTTCATAACTTCTGACTAATACATCATTTACTTGCATTAATCTACCATTTAATTGAATAAGTAAAAATCGTGGATCATTTACTTCATAAGGAAATTTATCTTTCTCAAAGTGCTCATATGCTTTCTTTTTAATTGAATCTAGTTGTTCAAAAAGATTTCTCGGAACAGTCTCATCCCACCAAATTATTTCCGGCTCAATTATTTCACGATAGGCTTCATCAATATCTTTGAATCTAGAATAAAACTGAAGTGCTTCATCAAAGGAATTTATATTTTCACCATATAATCTATTTGTTATAATCACACTGTCGATTGAACCGTAATTATTTAACTCAGAAAAATCATATTTATTTGAAGAAACTAATTCTTTATCTGGGACTAACATTGCTACAGGAGGGTTAACGTCCAATAAGTATGCTTCTTTAAATAAAATTTGATTTATTGCATATTTAACTAAGTAATAACAAATTACATCATCTGTTGCAGGGAAACTGAGAACCCTTAAAATAGGGTCAGGAATAATTATAGTATCAAAATAGATAGAAACACGCTCAATAAGATGGTGACTTTTTTGAGGACCAATATCACCGCCAAATCTAGTTTTAAAACCAGGTAAAGATTTACAGTTTTCAGTTACTACGTTATTGTTAGTTAGCCAATAATTTTCAATAGATAATTTTATTTCCGGAAGTAACTTTTTAAGGCTTTCAAATACTTTAGGAGTGTTTTTCACATCTTCAGCGATTATTTCAGGATCGATATTATTATCAACTGAAGCTTTATGAAACGATGAAAAATATTTTTCTAATATCGAGAAGTATTCTGAATAAATATTCAAGTTCGTTTTCTCTTAATTATTCACAATCTAACTATTACTTAAACTTAACCTGACTGCCTTGCCTACTCGTTTCGTCTCCGAAGAGCCGGAGCGGGCTGCAGGTAGGGCGCGGGTTAAGTAACTATACAATTTTAAGTATAGTATAATCTATTATAAAAATCCTATTAACCTATTCTTGCGGCGGTGTGAGAGTATATCCTAACTGCTGCATCCAAAGAAGATCACCGCTGGATATCCATTCATCTTTAATTTTGCCATCCTTAAAATGTAGTATGCTTATTCCCATGACGTTTAACTTTTTACCGGATTTGCTTGTAGCAGTCATTGTCCAGCGTCCAGCTCCGGCACTATCGCTGTATATTGCCTCTAATATTTTGATTGTAAAA
>JAPHUI010000356.1 GCA_026193755.1 Ignavibacteriaceae bacterium
ACAGCTACATAACGATTAGAATACTGCTTTAGGAAAATCATCAGTATATGAAAATAATGTAAAAAATGTAAATCCCCGGAAATTAATCCGGGGAAGATTTTTATTTATTAATTTCCGATGAAATAATATCTTTCACTTTAACTTCATCACCTCTCATATATCCGAGATGGGAATAGATTATTAATCCCTTTTTGTCAAGGATAACTGAGTACGGAACCGATTGAGCATAATACAACCGGGCAATATCAGAATTAGTATCCAGCAATACCGGGAACATAAAATTTTTGGATTTTACAAAAGGTTTAACCTTTGCTACCGTCCTTTCATCATCGGTTGATATTGCGTACATCTTAAAGCCTTTATCTTTATAATCTTCGTATATCTTTTTGTACTCCTTCAATTCCTCGATGCACGGTTTACACCAGGTAGCCCAAAAGCTCAGCAATACAGGACCATCACCTAATTCAGCATTCAATTCAACTAAATCACCATCAAGATTTTCGGCTTTAAAGTTAGGACCCTTTCGGATACCTTTTGATTGATCCTGTGAATGTAGTGACGCAGAAATAAAAAAAAGCAAAAGAAGAGTTGTCAGAATTTTCATTTATTTCTCCAGAATCATTTTTCGGGTTTGAATGAAATTGTTAACCGTTAATGAATAGAAATATACGCCGGACGATAAGTTGAGTGCATTAAAATCTGTAGAGTAGTCACCGGCATTCTTATATTCATTTACAAGATTAGCAACCTCAACTCCAAGAACATTATAAACTTTTAATTGAACCAATCCGGGTTCACCAACTTTATAATTGATTTTTGTTGATGGGTTGAAAGGATTCGGATAATTTTGAGAAAGATAATATGTGTTTAGCTCAGTCTTCTCATTTACACTAACTGCCGGATCTGTTGTGCCAGTAAAATTAAGTATGATTCTATCATCAGGATGTCGGAATGTCCCAATCTGTATTTGAACATAAGCGGTTGCAATTGAAGACTGGTCCGTAACTACATGCAAAGAGGTAATTAATGTGTCCCCCGGTTGAAGCGGTGGTTCTGGAAACGGAGGGTTGGTTGCAACACTATCCATATCCGGAGGAAAACAATTTTGTCCAAAACACAATGATGAGGTCCAGTTCTGTGGTAAATTATTTATTGTTCTTACTTCAAAAACTACCTGCTCCAGTTGAGAAATATTCACCACTTCGAAATCAAAGATTATTTCCATGGTACCGACCGGTTCGTATTTAGTTGTCCCATACGTTATTACTTGTATGTCCTGTGCAAATACCAGCGGGGTTAAGAAAAATAAAATTGTAGCCAGAACATTTTTTGCCAAAAATTTCATATTTACACCTTAAGTATTAATTAACTTCACAAAAATAAAATTTTTAAAGAAAAGGTACATCTCTACGATGTACCTTTTCTAATCATTAGATACTTACTTGAGCAGAGCCATCTTCTTTACTGATATAAAGTCACCTGCAGTTAATTTGTAGAAATAAGTTCCCGATGCCAGCGAGGCTGCATCAAACTTAACTTCGTAAGCTCCTGCTTGCTGTTTTCCATTTACCAGTACAGCAACTTCTCTACCCATCACATCATAAATTTTTAAATTTACCTGTGATTCTTTTGGAATAGAGTAGGTTATTGTTGTAGTGGGATTAAAAGGATTCGGATAGTTCTGACTAAGATTAAACGAAACGGGCGAAATATTTTCATTGGGGGTACTAACCACAAAGTCATTCATTAACCAATTGACTGCCCGAGTAATAAGGCCGTCTCTAGTCGTATCTACAGAAACTTGTTCCAAACCAAGGCCAAAGTAGACTACCCTGTTAACGCCATCATCAGCTCTTATCGAATTGTATTGACTATAAGTGCCGAATGTAAACAATGTTGCTGCAGATGCATCATAAGGTATAAATTGATCCGGACTTCGAGTGTAAAGATCAGAAAGTGAAAAGCCAAACAGATGGCTCCCGCTGATCGGATCACCATCAATACCCCTGAAGAAGAAGGTAAGACCAACATCATCTACATAATCTGCATGGAGATAGTTATGATAAAAATCCTGTGCAAACTGGCTTTGCCCGGAAGCACCAAATATGTCTTCTCCTATATTTTGCCCATTAATTAACAAGCGTCCGCCATTATCAAGGAATGGCATCAATGCATCAACTTCGTCTTCAGTTAAAACCGGATAAGCGTTTCCTGTTGACCAGCAAACCAGTGCGAAATTAGTAAGATCAATTCCAGGATATAAAGCTTCCCTTGTAACAATACCGAGAGGATATTCAAACACCTGCTCAACAGGATCTAATAAAAGATCCGCATATCCTTCTCCGCTTGCATCTATAATAAGTCCTTTAACTCCAGTGATTGTCACCATCCTAAAAGTCTTTTCAACAAATATGTTTGGTTCATTCATCGATGTAAATCTGATAGTTGCTTCCCCGGATCCATTAATAAAATTAGGTGAAAAAGACAGATCTACAGGTAATGAATCTCCTGCCGAAACAGCAACCAAATCCTGCGTTCCAAACGGAAAAGTTCCATTAGGTGTTGTATATTCACCCGTCCATCCATTAGGAGCAGTCATTGTTACATCTACGTAATATGAATCATCCATTAATCCTTGATTGTATACAGTAGCAGAAAAATTTCCTGTACCGTTGTTTTCAATAATTACATCCGGGCTCAAAGAAGAGATGGTTGCAAGGTAATCGGGTGACACCAATTCCAATTCAACTGCTTGTTGAATTTCCGAGTTATAAATTGCAGAGCTAACCTCACTTACAATCACAACTACATCGCAGCTGTCCCAAACCATATCGGGACCCGATCCCCCAGGTAAAGGCACCGTATGAGTCAGGGTTTTAGTAATGACTTGATTCGTATTCCAGCTACCATTAATAATTTCCTGACCGGTGGTTCCGTTCATCATATCCCTGACAACATGTTTGTGTACATAATTCGTAGCTCCTGGGCAAGAACCATTTCCAGATTGAGCCCAGACAATACCACTTTCTAAAAGAATAACAGTGAAATTATATTGTCCATTTAAATCAGTCAGAGCTTTAAAATCGATGGTTGCGTCAAATTCTCTTGTCGTTTTATTAAAGCTTCGCTCTACATCTATAGATACAGTTGCTGGAACACTATACCTTGTATTCATCCAGCTTTGCCAGGTACCGCGATCATTAGGAGGACCTGTTCGATCAACCGTTCCACTAGGCCAATAAGGGACTCCGAACATTCCTATAACTGAATTACCTGAAAAAAAAGAAAATGGATCACTTCCATTAGCTGGACCATGATAACCTATCAAAATAGCATTAGGCATGCTGGCAAGAATTTGTTCCATAATTGTATGACCGCAAGGACACCAAGGGCACCAAGTACCTGTGAATTCTTCCAACACAGGATTTCTCTGTGTTTGAGCAAACAAGTCCTGAGAAAAAGTAAGTAAAGAAACCATCGCAATGAATACTGCAACAAAGTAGCGTAGTTTGTTTTTCATAATTACCTCATCTTTTAGTGATTAATTAATTTATTTATTAGTTGCTTCCTTTAGAAAATTAAATTTTTGTTACTTCAACAAATTCATCTTTTTAACAGATGTAAAATCTCCAGCAACCATTTTGTAAAAATATACACCCGACGCTAGATTTTTTGAGTCAAAAGATACCTGATATATTCCCGGTTCCCTTACTTCATTTACAAGAACTGCTACTTCCCTGCCGGTTATATCATATATTTTTATTAATACCGGTGAAGTTTTGGGTACCTCGTACTTAATAAATGTAACAGGATTAAATGGATTTGGGTAGTTCTGAGTTAAACCAAATTCGGATGGAATGCCGGGAAGTTTTTCCTCCAGGCTCGATAATATATCTATTGTAAACACATCATCGCTAACATCATAAACGGTTCCATCGTCAACATTAGTAATTCTTATCATACATTCGTCCGATGAATCCTGTGCAGTTACATTCCAGGAGTAAGTTCCTGTGTTTGGAGTTGATGCAACAATTGTTGACCAGTTTGCACCATTATCCGTACTTAATTCTATGTTTACATCATTAATATTAACAGCGGCCCAGGTTATATCTTCAGTCTCTCCAACTATCCAAACTTCACCGCCGTTAGGAGATTGTACAGTTACACTCGAAAAGTTCAGCCAGTTATCAAGCATATAATTATAATCCTGATACATTGCTGCGTTGTCAAAACGATAAGGACGACCTGCAATATATATAAAGCCTCCCTGATCAGCTTTTTGAATCCTAAATCCAGCTACGTAGTTTGTTCCTACATTATCATCAAATATCGGAACAGCTTC
>JAPHUI010000116.1 GCA_026193755.1 Ignavibacteriaceae bacterium
AATGAACTTTATTCCAAAGTATTGGTTGAGAATGGAGATTATTCTAAAGCGATGAATGTGATTGGCGACTTTATAAAAATGGGATCAGCAACAGAAAAAATGAAAGATTATTTGCGGGGAGCTTATCAGAATGAAAAAGGCAGTACAGATGGTTTTGATAAATATTTATCAAAATTTGAGAACTCTGCCTTGAAAAAGTTGACAGATAAACTGGAAAAGGAAATGATTAATGAACCTGCACCTGATTTTACATTAACTGATTTGGATGGCAAACAAGTATCGCTAGCAGACTTTAAAGGCAAGACAGTTGTTGTTGATTTCTGGGCAACATGGTGCGGTCCCTGTTTGGCAAGTTTCCCCGGGATGAAAAAAGCTGTAGTGAAATACCAGGACGATCCAAATGTAGTTTTCCTTTTTGTAAATACCTGGGAAAGGGTAAAGAACATTAAGGAGAACACTAAAGAATTTATTACAAAAAACGAATATCCTTTCCATGTATTACTTGATGATAAAAATGAAGTTATTGAAAAATATAAAGTAAGTGGAATACCGACAAAATTTATTATAGACGGAAATCAAAATATAAGATTTATGAATGTCGGTTTCGAAGGATCGGAAGACCAGTTAGTAGAAGAACTTTCTGCTATGATTTCGATGGTGCAATAGTCTTCGGAATCCTCTGTATTTAAAACGCGGAGAGCTTCTATATTCTTTTTCTGAAGCCTTCTCCCAATACTTCGTGGACGTTGTTTACGGTAACAAAGGCCTGCGGATCTATTTGTTTAATAATGCTTGTGAGCTTTCCTAATTCTCTTAAAGCAACAACCGTAACCAAAATTTCTCTTTCTACATTTCTGTATAAACCTCTGGCTTTAATTGCAGTCGCACCCCGGCTGAAATCATTCATAATCACATCTGCAATTTCATCGTTTTTATCGGATATTATATATGCAGCGCGGGCGTAATCAAATCCATCAATAATTGCATCAACAAGTCTGCTCGAAACGAAAAGCAAGAATAAAGCGTACAAAGTCAGAGTCATTGCACTTCTGTCTCCTCCTAAATCTTTTAAATCGATAACAAGTCCTGCAAGACAGATAACAAAAAAATCAATTATCATAATTGCCATTCCGGGCTTTACACCAAAACGTTTTTGAATAATTGCAGCTACAATATCACTTCCTGCAGTAGAGCCTCTGAATTTAAATACAATTCCTAATCCAATTCCAAGTAAAGCAGCTCCAATTAGAATTAAAAATAAAAAATCATTCTGACGAAGTTGCATAATTGTTTCAGTTTTTTGCAGATGAATGAAATTCAATCCCGGAAATTCACCTCTGAAAAAATCAATGAAGATTGCGTTTGACGTGAAGCCTACAAACGTTCTTGCACCAAATTGAGATCCAAGTTCTTTTACTCCCCAAATAAATAATGGAATATTTAAAATCCAGATTGTTACACCAATTGGGAGAAATCCGTTTGTTAAATAATAGAGTGCCATTGAAAGCCCACTTACTCCGCCAGGCACTACACGGGCATCGACAAGAAAAACTCCAATTCCGATTGCCATAATAGCACCACCAATGATAATAAATAAATAATCACGTACAGCTCTTTTATTAAAGTAATTTTTTTTTGGTATTTGCTTTTCCATTTAATTCACTCACTTGGTAATTAATTAAATATTACGGGTTTTGTTATTTTATCGCAAAAACTAAAAACACTGGCTATTAAATTAGCTTGCAATTTTTTCTGTTAAAAGACGGGTTAGTAATAAATACTATTATCAAGAATTGAAGACTTTGTCTATTTTAAAAATAAAACCCGAACCAGGTTCCTTTAGGTGAGAAACGAATTGTTGGCAAAGGCAATCGAAGGAAATTCACTTCGCTCTTTACAAATTTGAAAAATGGCCAATCATCCCATATAGGCAACTTTCTAAGGTCAACATCAAGTCCAACGAAATATTCCTTGTAGCCGCCCCACGGGTAAACTCCTATATTTTTTGCACTTACACCAAATGCCAGACCAAGAGGGGCCAGCCATTGTGAATAATCTTTTTTCCAGCTTTCTGGAAAATAGTGATGTGGATTTATTGTTAGCCAAAAAGTCATTCCTTCATAGTCTTCGAAAAATGCTTTTGGATCCTTGTGATATCGCATTTCTTTCCATGCTTCTGATTTATGCCAGCTAAACTTCGGATGAATACCACCCAATGCGTCATAGTTGAATTGCTGCAGAACATAAAATGCTGAACCTAAAGTGTTTGCAAGCATATCTCCCCAACTAAAACCCCATTCTGCCATAAATGCATCTGATACCTCTATTTCAAGCATCCATGCCCATCCAGACAAAGCTCCAAGCCAGACAGAAGTATTACCCGAAAATCCTGACCATCTATATATTTTACCAGCAAGATCACTTGTAAAATATGCATCTGAAAAATGACCAAATTTATCCATCTGCTGATACTTATTCCAATCTTGCATGAATTCTAATGTGTGAAAAACTGTTGTGTTTTCAGTGTACCAGACCTTTCGTTGATACATGTAAGCTACTGTATTTGCAGTTGCCATTACCCCAATCATTGAGCTTAAGCGCAGATAATCGATATCTGAATAAGTTCTCCAAATCGTACCATCGATTAGTGGTCTCTCATTATTAATTAAAGTAGGTTGACTAGGAAAAGTATGACCATTAACAGATGAGGGATTTGGTAATTTATAATTAAAATGTGATAAGTTATTTTCGTATAAATGTAATCTTGATGCGATGTAATAAGGTTTTATTCTTGAAACAGAAATGGTTGAATCCTGACCATTAGCGGGGAAAAAAGAGATGAAAAAGAAAACAGGCAA
>JAPHUI010000218.1 GCA_026193755.1 Ignavibacteriaceae bacterium
AGGGATTTACCTTCTGGCAAAATAATACCGCACACCAAAAGTATAATTCATAGCACTTAAAGCACCTGGTCTGTAAAAAGCATCACTTTCAGCGTAGTTGTATTGAGCTTCGGCAAAAGTCGCAAAATTGCTTTCCTCCCAACGTTTCTCTGCAATTATCCCACCGAATGCACCCCATATTCTTTCATTGTCAATGCTCGATATTACTCTACCGTACTTCAGCTTGGCCTCCTGATTGACAATCATATAAGTTAAACCGCCATTTATGCCAAGAGTAAATTCATCAGATAAAATAAAATTATAAAGTAATCCTCCATTCAGGATTAATTGACTGAAAGATGAGTTGACCTCAGTAAAACCTTCCGATAGATTTATTTGATTATTCAGGTAAGATGAGTTGTAGTAAGATTGAAAATTTGATTGAGAAGTATAAGAGGTTCTTGCATAGAGATAAAGATTTTTTACGAAGGGAACCGGAATACCAAAACTTCCACCAAAAACAAATGACAAAGGACTTTGATCGTTATTCCCTGAGAAATTAACTTTTGCTGCACCAGCCACACCAGATATAAAAGGTGATGAACTTTTTATACGTACCTGGCCAATGGTAGAAAAAGAAACTAATATTAAAACAAATAGTATCAGACTTTTATTCATAATCCAACTTTGTTTTGAACAAACGTAATGAATGTTCAGCAATAAATCAAACTACATTATTAACAGTAAAAATTTATATCTGAATATTAATTACGTCAAGTTCTTTGCAATGTATTCTTCAAGCTTTTTAGTAATTTCAACTACAGGCATTTCAACCTCAGTCCAGAGTTGAAAAGATTTGGCAGCCTGGGATATAAGCATAGTCATTCCGCCAACAACTTTTGCTCCCTGCTCTTCTGCCATCCGAAGAAGTTTTGTTTTGGTTGGGTTGTAGATTAAGTCAAATACAATCTGGTCCTCATTAAATGAGTCCTCAATATCTGTAATCGTATCTTCAACATCCGGAAACATTCCGATTGTAGTTGAATTAATAATTAAACGGGAATTCTTTAAGGTCTCGACATTATCGGGCGGAAAAAGCTCAAATGTACGAAATGAATCATATCGCATTTTTAAGCTGAAATAATTCATCAGTGTGTCTGCCCTTTGGTGGGTTCTATTGATGATATTTATTTCCTCCGGTTTGAAATAACGAAGCAATGTGTAAATAACTGCGCGTGCGCTCCCTCCTGCCCCAATAACAGTTACTTTTGTTCCGGAAATTTTATCTTTGAACGGAAGTAAAGTTTCAAGTACACCATTCGCATCTGTGTTATAACCAATCAGCTTTCCGTGATCGTTTACAACTGTATTAACTGCACCAATGATCGATGCTTCTTCGGAAAGTTCATCCAGGTATTTGATAATCTTTTCTTTATGAGGCAGAGTAACGTTTAACCCTTTCAAGCCAAGGGTAAGAACACTGTTAACAGAACTCCTTAGGTTTTCAGAAACGACATCGAATGCCAGGTAGATACAATCTATACCCATTTCTTCCAATGCATAATTCTGTATGTATGGTGAATAGGAATGTTTTATCGGATGCCCGATGAGACCTATCAATTCAGTATTTGCAAAAAAGGGATCTCTCACTAAACTCTCTGTGAATAAGTATTAGAATTTAATTTTCTTAATTAAAATTATATTGATATCCGGTTTAATTTTCGCCCAAAAGTTTTTTAAATAATTTGGAAGATTTAATCTCCGGGTAATCGTTGGTAAATTCTTTTTGAATGTTCGGATCAAGCTCAAAGGCAAGTTTCAGGCACTGAAGTGCTTCTTCAGTTCTGCTGAGAATAAAATTCACTTTTGCTTTTTCATAAATCGCTTTAGCATCATTTTCTTTCAGCATAATGCACTTATCAAAAGCTTCAAGTGCACTTAGCCACTCACCAAGCTCTATATACGTTTCAGCTAAAGTAAACCAGATGTCGTAATTTGCAGGACTTATTTTTAAAGCGTGGATATAGCTTCCAACCGCTTCTTTCAATCTTCCGAGTGAATATTCAAGATCAGCTTTTGCGTACCAAGCTTCTGCACTATCACGGGCCAGGGTAACCGCTTTGTTGAAATCTCTTAATGCATGCTGATATTTTCCTGAAGCATCGTAGCAGTATCCCCTCGCAAGATAAGCCTCGTAGTAAGTATCATTATTTTTTATTGCTTCGGAATAAAATCGCAATGCATTTTTAATATCACCAAGCTCTTCATACAAATTTCCGATATTAAAACAAGTAGTTTCATCACTGGAATCTAGCTCGTATGCTCTTCTAAAACTTTCGAGAGCTTCAGGAAATCTTTCTAACTCAGCGAGAATGTTTCCTTTATTAAACCAGCCACTTGCAAAATCTTCTCTTATAGATACTGCAAGATCGTAACTGTTAATCGCCTGCTCATATTTGTTCATCTTGGAAAGAATTACTCCCCGGTTATACCAGCCGTTTGGATTATATGGTTCTAATTCAAGAAATTTATCATAAGCAGCGAGGGCAGCAGAGTATTCGTGTAGATTTTCGAAACAAAAACCAATCTCATAATATGCTTCGGAGTATTCAGGATTTAAATGAATTACTTTCTTAAAAAACTTTATCGCTTCTTCGAATTCTTGATTTCGTTGGTGTAAAATCCCAAGACTATATATCGCATCCTCATTATTTGGATCTTTGGTGAGGGCATTGTTCAACGAATCTTTAGCCTGTGTATATAGACCAATGTTTTCTTCCGCAATTGACCGGTCTACAAGCGCTTCCGAATCACCGGGATTTAAAGATAAAGCTTTGTTATAACATTCAATCGATTCGTTAAATTTTCCCAGGGCGTTGAGGAATAATCCTTTTTTTATCCAGTATTCTGAATTATAAGGTGCGATTTCTAAGAGAGCGCTAATGAGATAAAGTCCGTCATCGTTATAATCATTATCAAGACAAGCCTGAATGACGTCATCGAATTTGTCAAGAAATCCATACACAGCGCCATTATCAATCAGGTTTTTGCATTCCTCAATTTCATCCCTCAGGTTATCTTCCTCGTTATCAGTC